>QNZR01000032.1 GCA_003978475.1 Sulfurimonas sp. | reverse complement strand
ATCCCACTCCATGGTAGGAGCAAGTCTGGGGTAGATATCGGCAACTCCTTCTGCTACCATGCAAAGTTTGAGTGAACTTCCTTTGGAGACCTGCTCAATGGTTTTTGTCTCTAACGCATCAATAAATGCCTGCGTCTCTTCGGAGAGATGTGATTTGGAAGCTACTACAGAAAGCTTTTTTTCCGGGGTGCTGTTGATATGCAGAGGGAGCTTTTCATTGTTCTTGTAAGCGCCTTCTCCCTGTTTTGCCCGGTACATGTCACCCAGTGCCGGAGCATAGACCACACCTAGTACCGGAGTGTTGTGGTGAATCAGCGCTATGTTGACTGTAAACTCACCATTTTTCTTGATGAATTCTTTTGTGCCGTCAATGGGGTCTATTAACCAGAAATATTCCCACTCTTTGCGTTCGCTATAAGGAGCCGCCTTATTCTCTTCCGAGAGAATGGGGATATCCGGATAGTGTTTTAGCAGCGCGTTGCAGATAATCTCATTGGACTTGGTATCGGCTTCTGTCAAGGGTGATTTGTCATCTTTGTACTCTATTGTAAAATCTTTGTTGTAAATTGCCATAATGGCGTCACCGGCTTGTTGCGCAATAGTGACAATATCTTTTACATCTATTTTATTGAGCATTTTGTACCATCCATTTTAATTTTCCTTTACCTTTTTGATGTCTATTTCTAATATTTGACAAATCTTTTCAAGAAGATCTTCTGTAAAAATTCAAAACTTCACCTATCTCTTCATTTTCAGGTAAGCAATAATGAGGATTAGGATATCTATCTTCTTTAAAATATTCAGTAGCCACATCTAAAAGATTGATTTCATGTTCTGGTAATTGAACTTCATCGAGCATAGTATAAATTTCGTATAAGTCATGTTTTTTTGGTATCTTTTTATTTTTGCTTGCTAAAACAGACTTTAGTATTTTTTCTATAGATTGCTGTAAGTCATTACCGATACTATCTGTATAATGGTTTGCTTCAAATAATATTTGAGCTGATTTAAAATCATGATAAGCCACAGTTAGCCACTCTATTGATGCTGTTTTATTCATAAAGTACTTTACCGTTTTGCAATATATCTACTTGATAAAAGTAATCTTCTCTACTTTGTACAAAGCTCTCCGGTGCCACCAATATATCAAAGCCGACATGATATTTAGAAATCAAATCTCTTATCTCTCGTCTTATTTTTAATTTATAACTTCTAATCTCTTCTTTTTGAATATCTTTCATAATAAATAAATCAATATCACTGTCTTTATTTGGCGTACCATAAGCATAGCTACCAAAGAGTATAATTTTATCTGGATTAAGCGGTTTTAATTTTTCAACAATATGTAATTTCACTTTTTCTATATTAATCATTAGACGTAACCGTTGTTTTTGAGATATATTATAACCAAATCAGCACACTCATCAATGCTTAGTTCGCTGTTTTTTACATGTATTTCGGCATTGACAGGTGCTTCGTACGGCGAGCTAATGCCTGTGAAGTCCGGAATGTCACCGTTTCGAGCTTTTTTATAGAGTCCTTTGGGGTCTCTGCTTTCACATACTTCAAGCGGCGTGTCAATAAAGACTTCAATAAACTCATTGTCATTGACCAAGGCTCTAACGCGATCCCGATCGTCTTGAAAAGGAGAGATGAAAGCACTCAGTACAATAAGCCCGGCATCGACAAAAAGCTTGGAAACTTCACCGATGCGTCGAATATTTTCAATGCGATCGTCATCAGAAAAGCCAAGCTTGGCATTGAGTCCGCGGCGAATGTTGTCGCCATCAAGGAGGTAGGTGTGTCGACCCAGTGCATGGAGTTTGGCTTCAACGGCGTTGGCAACGGTTGACTTGCCGCTACCGCTTAGGCCGGTAAACCACAATATGCAGGGCTGTTGTTGTTTAAGTTGGGATCGTTCTTCTTTAGAGACATGATGATCATGCCATACGATATTATTTGACATAATGTTTCCTGATATATTTGACAATAGTTTTAGCAGCTTCTTCCACGCTGGTGACATCGGTATCAATAATAATCTCAGCATGTTGCGGTTCTTCATACACATCGTTGATACCTGAAAAGTTCTGCAGCTCCCCTTTTAGAGCTTTGTCGTACACTCCCTTGTAGTCCCGCTGCTTACAGGTTTCAATATCTGCCTTGATATATACGATAATATTATTCGTCACCATATCGCGGATGGCTTTACGAGACTCTTTGTAGGGTGAAACAAATGAGGCTACCGTAGAGATTGAGTTCTTCTGCAGTTTTTGAATGAGAAATCCGATGCGGTGCATGTGACGGTTTCGGTCTTCCCGGGTAAAGCCGATATCGGGAATCAGGTCACGAATATCTTTGGCATCAATACGTTCCAGCGGAATGTGCAGCTTTTCCAATTCTTCGTAAACGGCATCGGCTATGGCGGTTTTTCCGCTAAGAGGGAGTCCGGTAAACCAGAGATTAAACGGCTCAATCTTCTTTTTCCCCCAGTGCACTTTAAACCAGACTCTTTCGTGAATCCAGTAAAGCCCCACTTTTAAGACGGTCTCAATCATCCCTGCCGCAATGGCAAGATCGAGTCTTCCGAAAAAGACGTAGACAATGATGATGGTGGTGGTAGTCGCAACAATGCGCCAGCTAATTCCTTTGACAATGGAGCGCTGATTGGTCTCTTTATACATTAAACGACTTTACACTCCCATTCCGGGAAGTTTTCGCGGATATAGCGGTTGAGCGCTCTTTCTGCATCAGTATAGTGTTTGTCAATGCGTTTAGCAATGTCTTCATCGCGACGGCTAACGCCGACGATCATGCCGGCTCCAACGGTGTTGTTGGTAATGCGATCTACGACAATAAAGCTTCCTGTCAGGCGATTTTCCTTGTAGGCGTCCGAGGCGATGGGACGTGTCAATACCATTTTGCAAGAAGCAATGTCGTTGAGCTCAAGAGTATCAATCTGGGTGCGCTCATACGTATTGACATCAATTTTATAGTTGATATGCTCAAAGCTTCCCGACACCACGGAAGTGGCGCGTTTAATATCATAGGTACGTCCCAGTGTCATGGGTTTTTCATCCATCCAGACAAGCATGACCTTAAGATTGTTGGAGACGCGTGGCAGACTATTGGTATGAACAATCATATCGCCCCGGCTAATGTCGACTTCATCTTCCGTGGTGATGGTAACAGCCATAGGGGCATACGCTTCTTTGGTGCCGGCCTCTCTGTTGGCCTCGGTAATATCACCGGCATTGATAATGCTTTTGACCTTAGTGGTTTTTCCGGAAGGAAGCACGGTAATATCATCGCCTATCTTAACCCGTCCTGCCGCAATTGTGCCGCAAAATCCTCTAAAGTTGAGATTGGGACGGTTGACATACTGTACCGGAAACCTAAAATCTTCTTCTTTTTGCTCTTTGGCGATATCCATGCTGTCAAGCAGACCCAGTAGCGGCTTGCCGTCAAACCATGGCGTATGGTTGCTTTTATCTACAACATTATCGCCATCAAGGGCACTAACAGGAATATAATAGGTATTTTTGATACCCAGCTCTTTCGCCAGTTCTCCATAAGCCAGAGAGATCTCTTTGTAGACCTCCTCGCTAAAATCGACCAAGTCCATTTTGTTGATGGCAACAATAACATGCTCAATGCCTAAAAGAGAGACAATAAAACTGTGACGTCGGGTTTGCGTTAAAATGCCTTTACGCGCATCAATGAGAATGATAGCGACATCCGCGGTCGATGCACCCGTAACCATATTTCGTGTGTACTGTTCGTGACCCGGAGTGTCGGCAATAATAAATTTACGATTTTCGGTGGCGAAAAAACGGTAAGCGACATCAATGGTAATGCCTTGCTCCCGTTCACTTTGAAGACCGTCAACCAGTAGTGCCATATCAATTTTTTCACCGGTAGTACCATATTTTTTACTTTCACTCTCAGCAGCTGAAAGCTGATCATCAAAGATCATTTTAGAGTCATACAGCATACGACCTATCAGGGTACTTTTTCCATCATCGACGCTGCCACAGGTCAGGAAGCGGAGCATATCTTTATTTTCATGTTCTTTTAAGTAGTTAATAATATCCATTAAAAGTATCCCTCGATTTTTTTAAGTTCCATGGCACCCTCTTGGTCTTTGTCAATCACCCGACCTTCACGTTCACTGCTGGTTGAGAGCAGCATCTCCTTGATAATCTCAGGAAGGGTGGTTGCTGTAGAGTTAATGGCACCGGTTAAAGGGTAGCAGCCTAAGGTCCGAAAACGTACCATCTCTTTTTTGGCTGTTTTGCGTAGTGCTTCCGGCATTCGGTCATCATCTACCATGATTTTGGTACCTTCATACTCCACAACGTCATGCTCTTTGGCAAAATACAACGAGGGAATAGGAATGTCTTCTAGGTAAATGTACTGCCAAACATCGAGTTCTGTCCAGTTGCTTATGGGGAATACCCGAACACTTTCACCTTTTTCAATGGCAGTATTATACACATTCCAAAGTTCCGGACGTTGATTTTTGGGATCCCAGCGGTGATGTTTGTCACGAAATGAGAAGATACGCTCTTTGGCGCGAGACTTCTCTTCATCACGGCGTGCGCCACCGATGACGGCATCATAACCACCGGCATTGAGTGCTTGTTTTAGCGCTTGGGTTTTCATAATGTCCGTATGGACTTTACTGCCGTGCTCAAAAGGGGAAATATTCATATCAATTCCCTCAGGATTGGAGTGAACGATGAGATCAAACCCTAAATCTTTGGCTCTTTGATCACGAAATGCAATCATCTCTTTAAATTTCCACAGAGTATCGACATGTAAAAGAGGAAACGGGAGCTTGCTCGGAGCAAAGGCTTTCATGGCCAGATGGAGCATGACCGAGCTGTCTTTTCCTACAGAATACATCATCACGGGATTCGTAAATTCCGCAGCCACCTCTCTTAAAATGTGGATAGACTCGGCTTCGAGTTGCTTGAGGTGAGTCAGACGTTCTTGGTTCAACATGAAGTTCCTTTATTCAATGACTATTGGTAATATTGCCTTAGTGCACATGATATTCTAACACGGTAATTGCTAAGCATCTAGTGAATATAAATAATTTCGCGAATTTTATCGTTTTTATTCTTTTTTGTTGCTTTAATATTGGTAATTTCTTGATACAGTGTCGTAATGATTTACCAGTGTGATAAAAGCTATTATGTAAAGAGAATTTGTTGAAAAGATTGTTGTTAAGGTATCTGTTGTTTATTACGTTTGTTGTTGGGATATTGTTTATTATGTTTGTTAATCTAGGGAGATTTTTTGATGTATCTGAGGCACCACAACAATCTGATGTCATTGTTTGCCTTGGTGGAGGGGGTAGGGAACGTGTTGATAAGGCGGTAGAGCTTTATATGAAACAATATGCTCAAAAAATTATTTTAACCGGTAGTTTAAAGTTTGTTATAGGTCGAAAATATATCAGTAAAATTAGCTATTTACTCGACAAAGGTGTGGATAAAGAGGACATTGTTTTTTTAACACGTACATCCAATACCATGAAAGAGGTCGTACGTGTCAAAGAGTATCTGCTTGCCCGACACTTACACAAGGCTCTTTTTGTTTCCGATCCTCCCCATTCGCGAAGAATTATGTTTTTGGCTCAAGTGATTGCTAAGTATCAGCAAAATGCTCTATCTTGTTTTGTCGTCGGCAGTGAGGTTTCTTGGTGGAATCGAGCATCGTATTATCGCAATAAGCAAGCGGTTCGTTTTGTGGTTTCCGAGACATTGAAGCTGCCCAGTAATTACATTGCCTACGGTGTGTTAGAACCTTTAGGTTTGTATGACATGGTTAAGGAAGAAGCTGGAGGCATATTGCGATATTTCAAACATAAAATACAGTGGATTTTAGGGTAAAACGAGTGAACTTTGCTTTATGAAAAAGTGAAGGCAAATAATATTACAGATGAATATAGAGCCAAGAAAGATTGTACTGTTTAGTACTTAATTTGGACAACCAGCCCGGTGTTGAAGCGGGCAAGATTATTTTAAAAGAAAAGCTATCAACATAAACCTTTAGCAAACAACAAGTGAAATTTTGCTAGAATGCGTCAAAAAATTTACATGTAATCATGTGAAGATCCCACTAAAAAGAGTGATAGAATGAAACAACAGACGATCTGCGTCATCGGTTTGGGCTACATTGGTCTGCCGACAGCCGCACTGCTGGCCAACCGGG
>QNZR01000030.1 GCA_003978475.1 Sulfurimonas sp. | reverse complement strand
CTCATTAAAGCTTTTTTTCTTCAATCCATTTTCTTTGAAAAAACCTGATGTCATCATTATCTCATCGCTCTCACTATTTCCCATTCTTAATGCCTATTTATGGTCAAAACTTCTTAAAACAAAACTCATTTTTGAAGTGCGTGACATCTGGCCGTTAACCCTAATTGAGCTCGGTAATGTTTCAAAATATAATCCTCTGGTACTCATTTTAGGTGCTCTGGAAAAACTGGGTTATAAAAAAGCCGATTATGTGGTTTCACTGCTGCCAAAAGCCAAAGAACATATGCTCTCCAAAGGGCTGGATCCGGAAAAATTTATCTATATTCCCAACGGCATCAACCTCGAAGAACAGCAACACTTACACACATTAAGCCCCCATATTGTTTCGCAACTTCCTCAAGATAAATTCATTGTCGGCTATGCCGGTACTCTGGGTATTGCCAATGCTTTGGAGTACCTTTTAGAAGCCGCCTCGCTTCTTAAAGAGATTCCTGCCATTCACTTTGTTATTGTCGGCAATGGCAGTGAAAAAACAGCTCTTATTAACGTTGCACAAACAAAACAACTCTATAATGTCACCTTTATTGAGGCCATTGTAAAAACGGACATACCATCTATGTTACAATACTTTGATCTGTGCTATATCGGCTGGCACCATTATCCGCTTTACCGGTTTGGAATTTCAGCCAATAAGCTCTATGATTATATGTATGCACAAAAGCCGATTGTTCACTCGGTTGAAGCGGGTAACGATCCGGTAGCTGAAGCGGCATGCGGCATCAGTGTAGCACCGGAAGATCCTTCTGCTATTGCCGATGCTATCACCGTACTTTACGCCATGGGTGAACATGAGCGCCGCTTATTGGGTACTAAAGCGCGGGCATATGTTCTCGAACATCACAGTTATGAGGTACTCACACGGCAGTACACACAACTGTTTTAAATTTACATGTCAATAAGGATCTCAATTGCAGTTACAGCTTCCACAAGAAAATATTACTTCAAAACAGTTTCTTTTTCTGATTGCTATTGCCTTTCTTTTTAGCATAGCAATGCGGCTCATCTGGGTCTATCAGTTTAGCGGCAATCCTGCTTTTATGTGGGAAGGTCAACTCATGATCAATACCAATGACGGCTATTTCTTTGCCAGTGGAGCCCAAAAAGCGCTTGAAGGCATTCATGAGTTTAATCCAAGAGTACCTGAAGTGCTGCAATATGGACTGACCTTCTTTACGACATGGCTTGTCAAACTGACGCCACTAGATCTTAATACCGTCATTTTGTACCTTCCGGCATTGATCTCGAGTTTGGTGGTGATTCCCATGATGTTATTGGGACGACTCTATCATGCCACGGTATTTGGTTTCTTTGCCGCACTGATTGGCTCAATCGCATGGAGCTACTACAACCGTACTATGGTAGGCTATTACGATACTGACATGTTTGCCGCCATGGCACCCATGTTCATCCTCTACTTTTTGATGGCTTCCATTAAAGAAGAGCGGCTCAATACGGCACTTTATGCTTCATTGATGATCTTTGTTTATCCCTTTTTATATGATGCGGGACGCGCTATTGTCTATGGCATGGGAATTATTTACATCATTTACATGTATATTTTTCATCGCAAAGACGAGTTTACCCCCAAATCAATTATTTTGATCTCTATCGGTTTGACTCCTATTTTTTATCTGCTAAAACTGGTACTTATCATTGCGGCCTATATGATTCTAAAACGCGATATTATCAAAGGGAAAAATCTTCTCTATCTCTCGTACGCATCCTTGGCTTTTTTCCTGATTTTCGGCAATATCTTCGGTATTATCTGGTCGAAAATTCAGACCTACTCCATACGCGGATTTGATGAAGAAGGGCTGCATTTCTATCAGGTCAAACAAACGGTACGCGAAGCCGGACGTATTCCATTTGAGGTTATGGCAAACCGCATTAGCGGCTCAAGTATTGGTGTCATTATCAGTCTTATCGGCTACTTGCTGCTGGTGATCCGATACCGTCCGTTCATTTTGGCACTGCCTCTCATCGGGATCGGCATATTCTCATTGTGGGGCGGATTGCGCTTTACCGTTTATGCCGTTCCCATCGCGGCAATCGGCGCCGTCTATTTTTTCTATGTACTGGGAAGTTTTATAGCCAATACAAAAGTAAAGTACACCCTTGTATCACTACTAACGGCACTGATGCTCTACCCCAATATTACTCATATTATCGGCTACAAAGTCCCCACCGTTTTAAATCATGATGAGGTCGAGACCCTGCATCGTTTTCAAGCCGGTACCTCTTCTAAAGACTATATCATTGCCTGGTGGGATTACGGTTATCCGCTTTGGTACTATACCGGTCTTAACACACTTATTGACGGCGGGAAACACAACCATGACAATTTTATTGTCTCTGAAATTCTGACCACCACATCACAACTTGAAGCGGCACGCCTGAGTCGCATTGCTGTCGAAACCTACATCGCCTCGGATTATGAAGTTGTTGCCGATACCCTTTTTAAAAATCATCAAGACGATCAGGTTGATGTGGCAGGCTATCTGGAAAATCTGCGCTACGGCAATGTCGAACTGCCGACTAAAACCGTCGATGTCTACTTGTACTTTCCCTTGCGTATGCTGGGTATTTTTCCAACCGTTAAGGTGTTTAGCAGTATTGATCTGGAAACCGGAGAATCAAAAGCCCGCCCGTTCTACTACTATGCCGAACGCTTTCAAGATACGCCCGAGGCCATCCATCTTGGCAATCGCATCTCCATCTTAAAGCAGGAAGGGCAGCTGCAGTTGGGTGCGCGAAAAACGCCTATAAAGGCGTTTTATACTGTTATCAATCCAGAAGCGGGAAAACCCAGAGTTGAGGTTCAAAATGTTTCCCCGATGGGTGGGATATCGGTCATCTTTCTTGCCGGCTATAACCGATTTTTACTCGTTGATGACGAGATGCTCAATTCAACCTACATTCAGATGTTTATTTTTGAGAAGTACGATACCGACCTCTTTGAGCTGGTCAGCTCCGATCCGTATGCCAAAATTTATCGGCTCAAAATCTAATCCATGCTCGCTATTGTCGTTTTTGGTATCAGTGCACTGCTCACCCTCCTGATACAGAACGTGGCACGGCGTCATGCCATTATAGATACCCCCAATGAACGAAGTTCCCACACCATAGCCACACCGCGCGGCGGCGGACTGGCAATTATGATCGCCTTTTTTGGCGCGATGAGCTACCTCTTGTTTACGGCACAGATATCGCCGGCACTCTACAGTGCCCTCTTTGCAACCCTCCCTATTGTTGCGGTCAGTCTTTTAGATGATATTCGGCCTCAAAGTGCCCGCATACGTCTGGCAGTACAGCTGTTATGTTCCCTCTTGGCACTTTATGCGCTAGGCGGTGTCACACAGATGAATCTGGGTATCATCACTTTAGAGGGATTTTGGGTCAACCTGATTGCGCTACTGATGCTGTTGTGGTTAAGCAATTTATTCAACTTTCTTGACGGTATTGACGGCTATGCTGCCAGCGAAACCCTCTTTGTTGCCCTGGCGGCAACCCTGCTGTTTGGTACCGTTCCCATACTCTATCTGGCTGCGGCAGCTGCCGGTTTTTTACTGTTTAACTGGCATAGAGCCTCCATCTTTATGGGCGATGTCGGAAGTGCTCCTATCGGCTTTATTATCGGTGTTTTTGCACTGAACGAGAGTGGAAACGAACACTTTATCGGCTGGATCGTACTGATATCGCTCTTTTTCTTCGATGCCACCGTTACACTGATCCGCCGTCTGCGTCATCATGAAACCCTCTGGAAGCCCCATAAAAAACATATGTACCAGCGGCTGCATCAGGCGGGTTTCTCACATAGCGATGTCGTCTTGCTGCTCATGCGCTACAATGTCGTGGTCTTTTTGCTGTTATGGCTTGTTGATGCGCACTACTACTGGGTGGTTTTGCTAACGGTTAGTCTATTATTTACTATAATTTTAAAAATCGTTGACCACAAAAAGGCATTTGAGTGACACTCTTTCAGACCAGTAGAGCCAAACGTATTCTCTTTTTTGTTGCAAGTGATGTGGTGCTCATCTATCTTTCACTGCATCTTGCCTACTCGTTACGGTTTGATTTTAAAATTCCTCCCGATCATCAAATTCATTTTTTACATGTATTTTTATTTCTTCTGGTGCTCAAGATCCTGTTTATGGCTGTGTTTAAAATCTACTATATTTCATGGCGCTTCTTCTCTCTTAGTGATATGAAGCGCCTTTTTTTGGCTCTACTCGCCGCATTTATTGCCTTTTTTGTATGCTACTTTATCATTCCCTCGTGGGTACAGCCCGTACCGCGCAGTGCCATTATGATTGACTTTATTCTCTCATTTGTGCTGCTTGGTTCGTTACGCCTTTCCAAACGTATCATACTCGAGCAGTTTGGCAGTGAGTCATCCAATCCCGTACTCATTATCGGCGTGAACCATAAGACCGCCTCTGTCATTCGCAGTGCAACCAACGCAGAAATCGATTATGCCCCACTGGGCATCATTGCCTACACTCATCAGGAGCAGGAGTCTCTCAACAGCTTTATTAACAATGTTCGGGTCTATCATGAAAATGCCATAGAGCATCTGGCGTCCAAGTATGATATTCATGCCGCCATTATTACCGCCGAACTCTCCCAAAGCGAACTCAAAACACTGGTATCGCGGCTCAACCGCAGTGGTATTAATGACATTAAAATTTCACGCATTCTTGGCTCTCAGCATGAAAAACTTGATGATCTCTCTATTGAAGATCTTCTGGCTCGACACCCTAAAGATCTTGACACAAGTGCCATTGAGACGTTTATTCGCAATAAGACCGTCCTCATCACCGGTGCCGGCGGCAGTATCGGCAGTGAAATTGCATTACAATGTCAGGCGTTTCATGCCAAAAAACTCATTTTAGTCGATAACAGCGAGTATAATCTTTACCGCATCGGCGAACAGCTGCCGCAGGCCACGCTCTCGCTAGAATCGGTAACCCACAAAACAGGCCTCTCGCAGCTCTTTGCCGAACATGCTATTGACATCGTTATTCATGCCGCCGCCTACAAGCATGTGCCGATCTGTGAAGCCAACCCCGATATTGCCGTTCATAACAATATCGCAGGCTCTAAAAATATCATTGATCTGAGTATTGAGCATCGTGTCGCCAAGGTTATTATTATCTCTACCGATAAAGCCGTACGCCCCACCAATGTTATGGGTGCCAGCAAACGTGTGACCGAACTGTATGCGCAAAATGTCGATTCCCAAAGCAGCGAAATTGTTTCGGTACGTTTTGGCAATGTTCTAGGCTCAAGCGGCAGTGTCATTCCCAAGTTTAAATCACAAATAGAACAGGGCGGTCCCCTTACCGTCACGCATCCGGACATGACCCGCTACTTTATGCTTATTCCCGAAGCGTGCCAACTGGTGCTGCAGGCCGCCACGATTGCCAAAGGCAATGAACTGTTTATTTTAGATATGGGCGAGCCGGTAAAAATTCTCAGTTTGGCACAGCAGATGATTCAGCTCTACGGAAAAGAGCATGAAATTGCCATTGAGTTTTGCGGACTGCGCCCCGGAGAAAAACTTTACGAGGAGCTGCTTTTAGATGAGAACGATAAACGGACCATCTATGAATCCATCTTCATTGCTCCGCCGACACCGTACAATATCACGCAGCTCAATGCCGACATTGACGTCCTGTTGCAGACCGAGAACCCCATCCCCTTACTACAGCGGATTGTCCCGGAGTTTACGCATCAAAACTAAAAGGGCTTTAGCACTCCAGTTCGGTTTTCAATGCCGCACCATGTGAGGCGTTGGAGACTAACAGGCTATAACGTTTCAGCCATTTAGAGCGAATTTTTTTAGTCATTGGCTTCCATGCACTGCGACGTTTTTCAAGCGTTGCCTCATCAACATTAAGCTGAAGCAGATGCGCATCGACGTCCAGTTCGATCTCATCACCGTCTTCTATAAGAGCAATGAGTCCACCCTCTGCAGCTTCAGGACTCACATGTCCAATAGAGGCACCGCGGGTTGCTCCGGAAAAACGTCCGTCAGTAATGAGTGCGACACTTTCGCCCAGCCCCATGCCCATAATCAGTGAAGTCGGTGCCAGCATCTCTTGCATTCCCGGACCGCCTTTGGGGCCTTCGTAGCGAATCACCACCACATTGCCCGCTTTGACCTTGCGGTTCATTATCCCCTCGATCGCC
>QNZR01000020.1 GCA_003978475.1 Sulfurimonas sp. | reverse complement strand
TTTCAGACACAAAGGTTTTAACAGGGCTTTTTGAAGAGTATGAAAAAGCAGGCGGGTACAGGTATAAAGCAAAAGTTGACGAAGTATTGCAGGGGATAGGCGTTTACGGCTTAAAAGACAGTTTTGTTAACGAGATTAGCGGCGGGGAATTGAGAAGGGTTTTCCTTGCAAGGGTGCTTGTGTCAGACCCTGATTTATTCCTTTTTGACGAACCAACAAATCACCTTGACCTTTTTGCTGTTAAATGGTTTGAAAATTTTTTAAAAAATTGCAAAAACGCTTTTATCCTTGTTTCCCACGACCCAAATAAGTTCACTTCTAGCTCGTGTTCGTATCCAGTGACACGATACGGCGGTGCTTTTAGAGGCGGTTTTTCTAAGCAAGGTTTTAACCGCTTCCAAACCCTCTTGTGTGATGATGGTTTGCCAAGTATTATTGCCTATTCTATTGGCAAAGGCATCTAAGACTCTTCGCGTCTTTTTTAAGGCATTTTTCTCACACTCTGAGACAAAAGTCACCATCATGACTCTTTTTCCTCTTTGTAAAATAGAGCTACTTCTTTGACTTCGTTAAACATAAAATCGAGTGCTTTATAATCTACAAAATTTTGTAAACATTGCGCTCTAAAACCCTTTTCATCCATCTTTTCACTTGCACACACAAACGCCCAAGGTAAAATAAGAGCATCTTTTATGAGGTCAGCTATATCAAAGACCAATGCCCCTCGTCGTGTTTTACCATGAATAACCGCAAAACCATGAGGAATACCCAAGACCCAAAGTGTTGAAGCGGCTAAGCCATAAGCTAGATAATTTCCATGATTTAAAAAAGCATTGGCGTCATCGGTACTGTTGTGCTCTCTGGTAAAACCTATCTGATTGGTTGTTTTTGCTGAATATTTATATAATTTTTTAGTAAGGTCTGCTTCTGATTGTAAGAGTTTTCCTACATTTGGAGCATTATAGATAGCATTTATGCTTTTATCTAACATGGGTTCTATCTCTTCAAGATTAAAACCTGCTAACTTTAACTCTCTATCTTTTGAATAGACTTTTTTTATAAAATTGATGCGAGCCACTTGAAAGCGTTTGGCTACGTCTAAACGTTTAGCCTCATCAAACCAAAAGCTCATCCACCCTTGTATGTATTCTGTTGGTCTGTACTCACTTTGAGGCGTAAGCCATTCTACTTCTGTAGCAGCTAAAAGTGGTGTAGCTCCACTACCGCTAAAACCAACCAACACGCCAGCCTGTGCTAACATTCGCATAGCCGCTTGAGTTATAGAGGTGCCGGTTCCAAGCAAAAGGCAAGTTGTATTTGCTATAGGAATGTTCCAGTATTGGTACTCTTTTTTCGCCTCGCTTAAGTAAAGAACTCTACCGTCTTTTTGCATGACTCGACAATACTCAAGATAATAAATATTGGCTCTTTTAGAGTGTAAAATAGCTTTTAAGTCTGTTAGCTGTTGCATCAAATCCTCAAAACATTTTTAATATTTTTATGATTTTTTCAGTTGTATTATAACCAAATATATTGATTATAATACATAAACAGGCAACTTTGAAAACCTATTCCAGGTACCTCAATCCATTAAAAACTAGCGTTAAAATGTTCAAAAAAAGCTATGCTAAACAAGCAGAATCAAATAAACTCTTGAACTCGTCAGACCTTTTTTTATTGTATTTCTACCCAATTATTTTCAATCGAAGGTTTTTTATTTCGTTTTACCTATAAAAATATTAATTCACCATATTGCTTAATTTTATTTGTGCTATGATATTGCCGATTTACATGTAGATTTTTCTTTTGAGGTGTACGAATGGATTTAGGTACCGTCATAGGTATGGTGTTAATCTTAGCACTGCTTTTTGGTGCGATGGCTATGGGTGTCGGTATTGGGGCATACATTGATATTCCCTCGGTCTTAATTGTCATTGGCGGTTCTATCGGAGCATTGATGATCTCCTTTAAACCTGAGCAGATGAAACAGTTTACCAAAGTTTTTATGGTGGCAATCAAGCCGCCTCAGGTAGATGCTGCTGAATTAATTAAAAAGCTGGTAGAGTATGCAACTCAGGCGCGACGTGACGGAATTCTCTCTCTGGAGGCGGCTGCCAATACTGAAGAAAACGAGTTTTTAAAAAAGGGGCTCTCCATGGCGGTTGACGGTAACGAGCCCGATACCATTCGAGAACTTTTGGAGATTGAACTGGAGCAGACCAGCAGCCGTCATAAGACGCATGCCTCTATTTTTGATCAATGGGCGGGACTTGCCGGTGCCATGGGAATGGTCGGAACGCTCATTGGTCTCGTAGCCATGCTGTTAAACATGGCAGACCCCTCTGCAATCGGTCCTTCTATGGCAGTAGCATTGCTCACTACCATGTACGGTGCGATGATCGGCAATATTTTTGGTACACCTGTTGCCAATATTTTAAATATTCGTAATGATGAAGAGACCACCGTTAAAGAGATGATATTAGAGGGCATTATGTCCATTCAGGCAGGGGACAATCCCCGTACCCTGGAAGCCAAGCTACTCTCATTTTTATCACCGAATGATCGTGTCAGCCAGTTTGATTAGGGTGTAGCTGATGGGTAAAAAAAAGTGTCCGGAATGCGAAAAATGTCTTCCGGCATGGTTGGCGGCATTTGGAGACTTGATGAGTTTGCTGCTCTGCTTTTTTGTGCTGCTGCTTTCGATGTCGAGTATGGATGCCAAAAAAGTTTCCGAAGCCATCGGCTCGCTTGCCGGTGCCATGAGCGTTTTAGAGGGCGGTACCAAGACTGAAATTTCCAAACAGCGTATTCAGGAGTCTACGCCCATTGAGTCACAAGACGAGAGTTCCGAGCAGGTTAACAAAATTACTCAGGCAATTATGGATGCCAACGAGATGATGGAAAAGGGTCACGGCCCGTCTATTTCCATGGAAGAGGCGCAAGACGGTTTTGTGATTCAGCTCCCTTCGGCACTGCTGTTTAAACCCGGAAGTGCCAATATTGAAAATGAGGATGCCATATTGTTTTTAAAACGCATTGCACTGATTGTTGATCAACTCCCCAATAAGGTCGAGGTGAGTGTACGCGGTCATACCGACAATGTTCCTCCCGCCGATGAGAGCCCCTATAAGGACAATTGGGAGCTCTCTGCCGCACGGGCACTTTCCGTGCTTAAAGAGCTGCTTATTGACGGAGTGGCTCCCGAGCGCATTCATGCTGCCGCATTCTCCATGTACCGACCATTGGCGACCAATGCCACTAAAAAAGGTCGGGAACGCAACCGACGGGTAGAACTACACTTTACCGGTGTTGATAACGACAAAGAAGCACCTGCGACAAAGAGTGTTTTAGATAAAGCAGCAGCGGTAGCGCAATGAAAATAGCCATAACGTTACTATTGTTTGTGATGACATTAGGTGCCGAAACGGCAGCAATCCCGACCATGAATTTTTCACTTTCCGCACCGGATTCTCCGGAGCAGCTAGTCAGCTCACTCAATGTGTTGATGCTGTTGACCATTCTTTTTTTAGCGCCGAGTCTGGTACTGGTAATGACCACTTTTACCCGTTTTGTTATTGTTTTTGGTTTTTTACGTCAGGCACTGGGTACGCAGCAGGTGCCGCCAACACAGCTACTGGTCATGCTGGCTCTTATTTTAACTGTTTTTGTGATGGAGCCTATTGGAAAAAAAGCCTATGTCAATGGCATTGAGCCGTACATGCAGGAAAAAATCAGCTATGAAGAGGCATTTGTCAAGACGGCAGAGCCTTTTAAAGATTTTATGATTCGTAATACCCGTGAGAAAGATCTGGCACTCTTTTTCCGTATTCGTGAGATTGAAAACCCGAAAACCATTGACGATGTCCCTCTAACGGTGATTATTCCGGCATTTATTATCAGTGAGCTGAAGACCGCTTTTGAGATAGGGTTTTTACTCTTTTTGCCCTTTTTGGTTATTGACATGGTCGTCGCTTCCATTTTAATGTCTATGGGGATGATGATGCTTCCGCCGGTGATGATATCTTTACCCTTTAAAATACTCGTTTTTGTACTCATTGACGGCTGGAATTTGCTAATTGGCAACCTGATTGCTTCGATTAAATAGAACGAGTGGGTCGGTTATTTTGGCAATATAATTTGTCTTAATGCCGCATCGATATTTTGGTATTTAAAGCTAAATCCTTCTTCAAGAAGGCGTTCGGGAATGACGCATTGTCCTTCGGTGAGTACGGTGGCACCTTCAGAAAAAAGTAATGTTAAGATGCATTTGGGCAGCGGGATGAGTGTTGGTCTATGTAAAATTTTTCCCAGTGTTTTGGTCAATATTTTGTTGGTTACAGGGTAGGGCGACGTTAGATTGTAGGTTCCTTGTACCCGTTTGTTATGGATAGCAAATACATAAGCATTGAGGAGATCGTCAATATGTATCCAACTAAAAGAGTCGCTTCCATCGCCTATGGTACCGGCGATTCCCAATTGAAAAGGCGGTAGCATTTTAGCTAAGGCACCACCATGTTTGTCAAGGACAACACCAAGACGAAAAATAACCACTCTTGTAAACGTATCTGCCTTTTGTGCTTCTGCTTCCCACGCTTTGCAGACGTTAGAGAGAAAATTATTGGCATAGAGATAGTGTGTTTCACTCATGCTTTCCTTGGTGGCATAAATGCCTATAGCAGAAGTGGAAAAGAAGAGTTGAGGTTTGGTCTGTAACCGTGACATGGCAGCTACCAGTTTTTGGGTCGTGTGGATTCTGCTGTCGTATAGCACTTTTTTATAGGACTCGTTCCACCGACGAATAATTGGAGCACCTGCGAGATTGATGAGTACATCTACCCCTTCCAACCTTTGAGTAAGCTCGGAGATGCTTTGTTGTGTATGGTTTCGACTTAAAGCAAGCACCGTATAGCCATGCTCTTTGAAAAATGACTGCATATGAGTGCCTATAAATCCGGTGGCTCCTGCAATGGCTATTGTTTTCATGTTAAGATATTAACATAATTTATGTGCTTTGGTGAAGGCTTTAGTAGCTCCTTGGTAGTTGTAAAAGCAGTATAAGATTGTAGCACTGAATTTGTCAAAAACACGCGTGGCGTTTTACATGTAAATTCAGAGTACCGGAGTGACCGACGTTAGTGTATTGACCTAAGCTTTCTGGAGGTGCCCTTATGCTAAAATCGCGCATTAAAATTGTACAGGGTGAGTCGTAGCAAATGAAAAAGATCCTTATTATCAGTGACGGTGCGATTGGAACACGTTTTATAGAACGTGTGATTAACACCTACTCTAAAGATAATATTTACTATGTTGTTCAGATGCGTGCGAAGCATTTTGACAATGTTGATCCCAGTAAATTTAAATTTTTTGAGTTTGATCCTACCAGTTTGTCCAAACTTGCCAATTTATTAAAAATGGAATTTGTTCAAGCGCTTATGGCAATGGAGATTCCCAGCGATATTATGAATACACTTAAAAATATTCGTACTATCAAGCAGCAGCTTAATGTGGTAGTGCTCGACCAGTGGGGTCTGGAGATTGACGACAGTTATGTCTCTATTGTCAATGCCAACGATCTCTTAGCGTCACATCTGCTCGATTTTTTACCCAATGTACCGGTAATTGCGCAAAATGTCGGCTTGGGTGAGGGCGAGATTATGGAGGTTTTAGTCCCTTTTGGCAGCTCATTTGTGTACCGGCATCTGGGAGCCATTGAGCAAAAAAACTGGCGGGTTGCCGCCATTTATCGTGATCGCAAGCTGGTATTTCCCAATGCCAAACGGATGATCCATCCCAATGACATTTTGCTGCTTATCGGAGATCCTTCGGTACTCAAATCGGTCTATCGAGCCATTAAACGGGAGTTGGGACAATTTCCGGCTCCGTACGGTTCGACACTCTACCTTTATCTGGATATGCTCTACGATGACAATGCTCATCTGGAAGCACTGCTTGAACAGGCGCTTTATGTTAAAGAGCAGCTGCACAAAGAGCTGATTATTAAAATTACCAATCCGGGGAACCTCGATCAAATTGCAAAAATCAAATCCCTGCGCCATGATGACGTGAGCATAGATATTAGCTATCTTCCCGAGGGTAAGGCGGAACTGCTTTCTGATATTAAAAAATATCATGTCGGTTTGCTGTTGGTGACACGCACGCTTTTTAAAGATACGGCAACACGACGCGCCCTTTATGAAAGCACGATTCCCGTACTCAAACTCTCATACAAACCGCTTTGCGACATTAAGAGTTCCGTGATTATTTTGACCGAAAGCAAAGAGCTTGAAAAGGTTTCAACGACCATTTTTGATTTTTCGTCCCAATTG
>QNZR01000024.1 GCA_003978475.1 Sulfurimonas sp. | reverse complement strand
TAAACAAAAAAGAGTATGTAAATTATGTTCTCGATGACACCACCCACATACAAGAAAATAAAATTTTTACACATGTTATGAGTTTAGCAGATATAAGTCTTGGTTTTGATGTTAGAAATAACAATAGTTTTTTTGCTGGTGTAAAAGTAGAAATTAAAAAAAGACCTAAGTTTAAAAATTTGTGCATTGTTTATAAAACTAAAGTCATTGGTACTTTTTCAGCTCCATTTCAAGCAATATTGAATGAGAAATTTAACATAGGCTACAGTATAGATGATGTTGTCATAGAAAATGTTGTTGTTTGGTTTGATAAAGACAATAACAGATACTTAAAACATCCATTATGTAAAATTGTACTGAAAAAAATAGCTATATAATCCAACCCCCACCAAGCAATTTCTCACCATCATAAAAGACAGCAGCCTGACCGGAAGCGACACCATAGACACCCTCTTTAAGCTCAATGGTAGCACGCTCACCGTTAATTTCGACATGACATGGCACCGCGCGACTGCGATATCGAAGTTTTACTGTAGTATCGAAACTGGTACGCTCATCAAACATATTTAAATGCGCAATTTCAACACTGTGCGTATCTAACTCCTCACGTTTACCGACAACAATCTGATTAGTATCTGGTAAAATTTCTAACACAAAATGCGGGTCATGGGCACCGTGAACGGTAAAACCTTTACGTTTGCCGATGGTGTAATGCATGTACCCTTTATGTGTTCCTACCACGTTGCCTTCACGATCAAGCACTTCACCTTCTTCATCGACCTTAACATGCTCTTTAAGAATATCGGTATAGG
Organism: Sulfurimonas sp.; assembly: GCA_003978475.1. Classification (GTDB taxonomy): domain Bacteria; phylum Campylobacterota; class Campylobacteria; order Campylobacterales; family Sulfurimonadaceae; genus QNZR01. The sequence continues at coordinate 5,575 of QNZR01000024.1, read as the reverse complement.
TTGTTTCAACAAAACAGATCTCACTCGATTCTGCCTGAGAGGCAAAACTCTCCAGCCCTTCAATGGAAGCAGCAAGGGCTTTAATATCATTTTTTTTTCGCGTTCCAAGCGGAAAAATGAGCCGCGGAATTATTGATTTATCAATATAAAAAAGAAAGTAACTCTGATCTTTCGTGTCATCTTCTGCTTGAATCAGATATTTTCCGTCATGACGCAGGTAGTGACCCGTCGCTAGAAAATCAGCACCGATGCTCTCAGCAAACTCCATCATGGCACCAAATTTTAAATTACGATTACACAGAGCGCAGGGGTTCGGTGTTCTCCCCTCTTTATACGTCTGTATAAACGGATGGAAAACTTTGTCATCAAAACGCTCCTGTAAATCAAGTACATGTAATGTCACACCCAGTTGTGCCGCTGCTTTTTGGGCACGTTTGAGATGAATCTCATGATACCCCGGGCTATTGTGAAGTTTCATATAGACCCCTTCAACCTCATAGCCTTCATCTTTTAACAGCTTTGCAGAGATAGTCGAATCAACACCGCCACTCATGCCTACTAATACTTTTTTGCGCATCACACTCTCTTTTTTTTACAACAGACAATCTAAAGATTTATGGTATTGGGTATAGTCCACTTCATGAGTCTTTAGCACTGCAAGTATATCAAACAGATGTTTAGAATCCTGATGGTATTTACTGTTTTTGTCAGCTTTTTTTCTGCTAAAAATTGTGTCGAACAGCTCTAAATCTTCCACTGTGTCAAATCCTAACAGTGGCTTTAGGGTTTCAGCTGATTCAATCGCTCACGTTTGGAACCGATGGTGGTAATTTGAATGCCGAAATTTCCATCTACAATCACCACCTCACCTTGAGCTATCACCCGGTCATCTACCAAAATATCGAGAGGATCGTTAGCAAGCTGATTAAGTTCAATAACGGAGCCGATATCCATACTCAACACATCTTTAAGAAGCATCTTTTTTTGACCGATACGTACTCTTACCGGCAATTTTACATCCATGATCAGTGCGATATTGCGCATCTCGTGATCGTCCAAACTACCGGTTGCGGTTTCTTGCGCTACACCAACTGACGACGGTACCTCACTTGTGGCAGATGGCGGCTCTGCTTCACTCTGTTGTGTAGCATCAAAAATATTTAAAAGATTCTCATCGACAAGAAGCATCATAAGCGAATCAATCATACCCAGCTTAAAATTATAAACATACATCTTGCTAAACTCTTCAACATCCACTTCCGAGTTTTCATCGACATAGGCAATATTATTGACTTTAAGTGCCACAACCGGCAGCTCTTTTTGCGATGAGAGTGCCGTTGAAATGGCTCCGACAACATTGGAGACAATCTCTTTGGTGGCATCAAGATCTTCATCATCCATATCGGCTTTGGCCTCACCCTCGCCGCCCAACATCAAATCCCCCAGTGCGGTTGCCAAACTCGGCGGCATCACGACAATGGCTTTGGCATCGACAGCACCCTCAATGGTAATGGCTGTTATGGAAGTCGGTGGAATAATATTGGAAACAATAGAGACGTTCTCTTCCTCTTTCAGAGTCAATATCGGTGTCTGTCCCGTCAAGCCCTCTATGGTGGCTATGGTTTCGCTTTCAAAAAGCTTTAAAAAGTCATTCATCATCGTCTTCAACCTCTTCGCTAGTATCATCTTCTATAAAATCTTTGACCCCGGAAATGGTCTCGAAACGCGCCTCTTCAAAGCTTTTAAGTGCCCGTTTTACGGCATCTTTTTCCGTATCTATAATTTCGGTAATTAAAATGGATTTTCGAAATCGACGCAACCCAATTTCGCCGCGAAAACGCTCTTTACCGTCAACTTTAAGCATCACAATATCGTCTCCGGCACTGTCTAAACGAATGACATCGCCGCAATTCAGCTCTAAAATACTCCCCAATGAAAGTTCTGCCTCACCCAAATCGGCTTCTACCGTCACCTGTGCCCCGCCCAAAAGCACTTTCAACTCCTGGTTACGGCTCTTTTTAGAACTGGTTTCATTAAGCATCAAGTCACGATTGGCCAGTTTGGGAAGTACCGGTTCTAAAGCAATCACCGGATAGCAAATATTCATCATTCCCGAACTGTGCCCGATAATAATCTCCATAACGACCATGACAACAATCTCGTTTTGTGCCACGATCTGCACGACATTGGGACTGGACTCTTTGGATTCAATGGCAGGGTAGATTTCACTAGCAGGCTGCCACGCCGCCTTGAGCGTGTTCATCATAACACGCAAAATAGTCTCAAAAAGACTCAGCTCAATATCGGAAAATTCTCGAGTCGATTCAAAAGGCTCTCCTTTACCGCCAAGCAGACGATCTAACATAGGAAAGGCAATGGAAGGGTTAATCTCTAAAACACCGTTACCCTCAAGCGGCTTGACGGAAAAGACATTAAAACTGGTCGGATTCGGCAAAGACATCAAAAATTCCCCATAGGTCATCTGGTCAACCGAGTGGAGCTGAATTTCGACAATAGAACGCATAATAGCTGAAATTTGTGATGAGAGTGAACGTGCCATCTTATCGTGAATCCCACGAAATGCACGTAGCTGTTCTTTAGAGACACGGTTGGGTCGTTTGAAATCATAAAGCGTAATTTGACGTTGCGGAAACAGTGACTCTTCGCTTACCTCAAGGGCGTCATCTCCCTCATCATCCACAACATCCAACAGTGCATCAATCTCTTCTTGAGAGAGAATATCAGCCATGATCTTCTCCCATCTGTGTTTTAATTTTTCGAATAACAGACTTGTGAATCTGTGAAATTCGAGACTCGGTAATGTTTAAAATACCGCTAATCTCTTTGAGGGTCAACTCTTCAAAATAGTAAAGCTGAATAATCAGCTGCTCACGCTCACTGTACTCACTTAAAACGGTTTTAATGACATCGACCAACTCGTCACGTTCTACTTTCTCCAGTGCTGCGCCGCCGTCACCGACTTGAAGCTGATCATCTAAAGGCATCACCGTATAGATATCCGAGGCGATTCTTGCTTCATTAATCTTGGTGATATCTTCACCCAATATATCGGCAAGCTCGTCATTGCTTGGCTCTACATCATGTGTGACAAGATGAATTTCAATAGCACGGTTGATGGCTTTAATAAGCTTTCGGTTGGCACGGCTGACGACATCAAGTGTCCGTAAATAGTCCAGCATCGAACCATACACACGTGTTTTGGCATATCCCCAAAAAGAGTCATTTTGACTCTCGTCATAGCGGCGTGACAACTTCACCAACTCTTCCGTACCAATAGCGGAGAGATCCATATAATCTACCGAACTCGGCAGGCGCTCTTTAAGCCGAAATGCCATGGCACGTACCGCCGGAAGGTAGTCAATGGCAAGTTGATCTTCACGATGCTTCAGCTCTTGTACATACGGATTAACAGTAGCCATCATGCCGCTTTCTGCGTCGCTGCCGCAGTACCCATAGTAGACTGACTCTCGCCAATGTCATAATCCTGGTCAATCAGTACTTCACGTTTTTCTATTTCACGAATAAAATAGTCGAGCTCACGCTCATGACTTGCTTTGGGAAAATAGCCTTTTTTTCCCACATAGGTTCGATAGTACATCGCAATGACAAGATGCGAAAAAAGGTAAAAAAAGATGGTAATCAACGCGGTGTAGGTCAATATATCTGTAGCACTGCGTGCTTGTAACACGGCAAAAGCAAGTCCTAAAAAAAAGCCTTGCACAGTTAGAAAAGCGACGAAATTGTTACCTCTCATATACAACCCTTTTTTAAAAATGCTCCATAAGCCGCTTAAATAAGCCACTTAGTCCACTATCTTGCGACTCTACAAGCACATTACGTTCCATTTTTTTGATGACATTATTGGCAATTGCCTCAAGGTCACGTACACTTATAGATGAAGGGTACTCTTTGCAGAAGAGGGCACGCTGCTTCACCGAAAGTGCTACTTTGGCATCCTGGGCAATTTTACCCATCAGACTTAGGTTTAGTTCCGATCCAATATTTGCCAAAGCAACTTTTTGAATCTTGTTAAATACCCCTACCGCCTCTTTCTCATTGCGAACCTGATTCATAATAACATGAATATCATGACGCAACTTCGCCGTCACTTTAATCGTCGCATAGGCATCGGTAATGGCTGCAGGATCAGGTACGGTAACCACGACCACATCATCTGCCGCCTGCAAAAAAAGTTGAATATGCTCTCCAATGCCGGCTCCGGTATCAATGATCATTATATCCAAATCATCCAGTGCCGATGCATCCTGCATAAAACGTTCAAACATACTGGCATCGGCATACTGTAAAATCTCCTGACCGCTCTCACCGGGAATAAGCACCAAATTATCGTTAATTGGAATTAAAATATCAGCAACGGTAGCTTCACCTTTAAGTACATGCAACATATTTTTTCGTATTTTGACATTGAACATGACATCAAGATTTGCCAGACCAATGTCGGCATCAAAAATACCGACTTTCATACCATTTTGAGAAAGAATATACGCCAAATTTGAGCTGATTGTACTCTTGCCTACTCCGCCTTTACCGCTGGTAATCGCTAAAAAGCGTGTCTTCTTGGCACTTTTTTGGTGTTGCTGCGATACCAGCTGTTCCAGTTTGGCTGCTTGATGATTCATCATGAGATTCTACTCCGATCAAAGCCGTTTAAGAGGCACTCTACCAGCATCTCACTCTTTGCCGTTACCAGATCTTCCGGAACTTCCTGTCCGATTGAAAAGTAACTAATCGGTTTTTTAGTCTCATACACAAGTGAAAAGATATTACCAAAACCGCGTGTTTCATCAAGCTTGGTAAACATAATAGTATCAATCCCCAATGGGGCAAAATTATCGTATGTTGCCTGCATGTCTTCATATTTAATCGAACTGGGCATAACCAGAATGACATCAATATTAAATGCCGTATCGTTTGCTTTGAGACACTCATAAATATTTTTGATTTTGTTTTTGTCATAGGGTGATGAGCCCATGGTATCAATTAAAATATAATCGCAATAGTGCAGTGACTCCAGCGCATTGGCAAATTCGGGAGGATCCACTACCGTTTCAATTCCCAACTTCATCATACGGGCATACTGCATTAACTGTTCCACCGCACCGATGCGATACGTATCAAGCACCACCAACCCTACTTTATAGTTCTTCTGCATTAAGTACGAGTAACGTGCCGCCAGTTTGGCGATAGACGTTGTTTTTCCCACACCGGTAGGACCAACCAGCATCATCACTTTTTTGGCACGGTTATTGGGCAGGCTCTCCAATCGTACCGGTATCATCTTACGCAGCAGCGTTTGAAAATATCGCTTGACACTATGTGAATTTTCACGCATTTTACTTGGCATATGCTCCAATGAAAGTCGCATAATTTCATCAAGATGCTCCTGTTTCATACCACTTTTAAGAGAGAGTTTGTATATCTCGGCAAACTCGGCAGGAATGGCAACTTCCATATGGGGTGTTTTTTCTTCCCAAAACATATTTTGAATGAGCTTCACTTTATCGGTCAGCTTGGCTATTTCATCTTTAATAAG
>QNZR01000085.1 GCA_003978475.1 Sulfurimonas sp. | reverse complement strand
TTCGGGTTGGATTTTTAGGATTGTTGCATATGGAAATAGTTGTAGAAAGATTAAGACGTGAGTATAATATAGATTTGATATCAACAGCACCAAGTGTAATATATAGAGTTACTATGGAAAATGGAGAAGTTATGGAGATAGATAATCCAGTTAATTTTCCTAAAGCAAATATTAAATATGTTGAAGAACCTTTTGTAAAAGGAACTATTATTGTTCCAAAAGAATTTGTTGGAAATGTAATGGAATTATGTCAACAAAAAAGAGGAACTTGCGTGTGCTTACAAAGTTCAAGATGGCGATGTAATCGAGCCACTTAAAAACCTCCCACTCCTTAAAGATCTCATCGTTGACATCGAAGGTTCGCTCCAAACCAACGCTCGAGCGCACGCCTTTTTAGAAAGCTACAAACCAGTAGCCCTCACACATGAAGATGAGAAGCTCAATGCTTTGCAGAGCGACTGTATACTTTGCAACTCCTGTTACAGTGCCTGCCCGGTATATGCCGTCAATAGCGATTTTTTGGGTCCCTTCGCACTAACACGGAGCTGGCGTTATGTGAGTGATGTGCGCGAAACAGAAGTTGAAGATAAAATTGCCGCAGTACAACATCAGGGTATTTGGGACTGTACTTTGTGCAATGAATGTGTACCGGTTTGTCCGGTAGGCATTGCGCCCAAGCAGGATATTGTGATGTTGCGCAACAAAAGCGGGGTGATGGGATATATGGATCCCAGCTTCAGCTCCAATTTTGGCGATGACGGGACGCCGAGTTTCGGGGGTCCCGCTTTTTAAATTTTTTAAGTTAGTCTTTGTTATACTCTCTGACAAAAGGTAGCATTATGGCAAAAGAACATTCACTTGATATTTCTGCAAAAATAGACAAGCAGTCTTTTAAAGATGCCGTTAATCTGGCAGATAAAGAGGTGGCAAACCGTTACGACTTTAAGGGCACTCCGTACGAAATCAATTATAAAGAACACGATAAGATATTAGTACTGGTAGCTTCAAGTGACAATAAACTCGAAGCACTCAAGGATATTGTTGTTGCCAAACTTTTAAAACGCGGACTCACTTCCAATGTGCTTGAAGAGTTGCGAATTGAAGATGCCAGCGGCGGAACGCGTAAAGCGACCTTTAAAGTGGTGGATTATATTGAAGCCAAAGAGGCAAAGAAAATTGCTGCCGAGATCAAAAAGCTCAAGCTTAAAGTTACAGCACAGATTGAAGGTGATGCAATTCGTGTTAAAAGCAAGCAGATTGATGATCTTCAAAAAGTCATGCGCGCTATTAAAGCGATGGAGTGGGACGCCCCGCTTGTTTATGACAATATGAGGTAAAAAATGCCAAAAAAGAAGAAGTTCATCTCAATAGACAAGCGCTTTTTAACCGAAGGGGAGCGTTTGGAGTTCGAGGTCTATGAATCCAATGAATTCAAAAATGCCATGACACTGTTTCTGCAAAGCGACAGCGTGCTTGATAGCACGACAAAAGTACAGCTGCGTAATGTGGAGCAACTTTATGTTGATGAGACAGGTTATGAGCAGTATGAAAAATACATCACGAAGCATATTCAAACCATTGTGAAAAACCCCAAGCTGCCGCTCCATGATAAAGCGGCAGTATTGTATGAGAGTGCTACGCGAATTCTGGATAAACTCTTTGAAAATCCTGAATCATTGGAGGCACTTCAGGAGTCCAAAGAGGTTGTGAACGGTTTTATTGAGACGGCATTGAGCGATCCGAGTGCCGTGCAGTCTCTCATGAAAATTACGGCGCACGATTACTATACGCATACCCACTCCATTAATGTCAATATCTATGCCATTTGTCTGGGTATCCATTTGGGATTGAGTGCAGAGACCCTACTAGATCTAGGAACATCGGCACTGCTCCATGACATCGGTAAGAGCCAGGTTGATTACGAAATTATTAATAAAAACGGAGCGTTGAGTGATGTGGAGTTTCTTCACATGAAACGCCATGCCGCTTTTGGATATGAGATTGCTTTAAATCTCGGTATTACGAACCGAGATATTCTCTCGGGGATTCGACATCATCATGAAAAAATGGATGGACACGGTTATCCGGACGGTATTGAAAAAAAGAATATTTCCCGTTTTGCGCGGATTGTTGGTGTTTGTGATGTTTTTGATGCTTTGACCACCAAACGCTCCTACAAGGACCCTTTTAGTTCATTTGATGCGTTGGCATTGATGAAAAAACGTATGGACACCCATTTGGACATGGATATTGTTGATCAATTTATTATGATGCTGCAAGACCGAGAGTAGAGTAATGCAGGCAGTACTAAAGGAATGAGATGAGTAAAATGACGGTAGCAGAAGCTGCAGCACGCTTTAATGTATCGAAAGAGGCGATCCACAATCGGATTCGTCGCGGCAGCATTGACTGTATTATTGAAAATGGTGTCAAATATGTGGTTACGGGAGACGAGGATGCTTCAAAAAGCAAACAGGACAGCCGTTATTATGCCTATATTGAGGAGGAAAATACGCGTCTAAAGCAGCGTATTGATACCCTGGAGCACGAGACCACAAAATTGCGAGACCAGCGTGAGCGGATGCTCATTGAAGAGCGCCAAAAAATTGAAACGATCTATAAAGAGCGGGATGAACAGCTCAAAAGCGTTCTTCAGGTGGTTGCTACCAAGTTTTTGAGTCATATGAATGATGTAGAGCATGTTATTGATGATGCTGTAACGGCGGAAGTTCTTGAAGAAGCACCCTTGGAGCCGGTTGCTTTGAAAGATTTTTTAAAGTTAAAACATTACAAGTCAAAGAAAAAAGAAAAACTCAAAAAACGTTTTAAGAAAGCGGCAAAGGATGACAGTCGTATTATAGTTAAAAAGGGAAAGCTTTATCTTGACCCGCAAAAATATGATTACAGTGATTTGTTACGCTAGTCTATCGTCGTCTGCGCCGTTGTGTCGAAGTGCTGCGTTTGTCATGCTCCCGCTTTTGTAAATTGAGTTTTCGAAAGCAACTCTGACAGATGGGATAGGGTGAGTCCATGGGCAGGGTTTTGGCGCACTGACGGCACTTTGGTACAAAATGACTCTGTTTTAGGGATGTCTCTATAAAACGGTTAATGATCTGACGATGTCGCATCGCTTCTGCTCTATCGACAAACAATTCACTAAAACGATAGCTTAGCCAGAGATAGAGGGATATCTCTTTTGCCATATCTTCAGCTTCAAGAAGCTCTTCGCTGCTTTGCGCGAACTCATGAAGCAGTATCGGTGTTTGGTAATGTACCGGTTGACGTGCCTCAACGGCTCGGATGTAGCGTTCATATGCCGCAATAATATACGCAGACTTGAAATTGAGCGGTGCACAGGCCAGATGGTATTTGGATGCCAAGTCAAGATCAAAATGGTCTACAATGGTTGCGGCCTCAAGCATCCCTTCTAAATTTGCGGCACGAAAAGGACCGCTAAATTGCATGTTTTTAACAAAAAAATTCAGAATTTCAAATAGCGAAGTCTCTTCTAAAATCGTGCCGACAAGGCGGATATGATCGAGTGATGCCATGACATTAAACGGAACGGCAATATGGGTGGCGTGCTTATGGAATTTTTTTTGAATGATGCCAAGAACATCGGGTTTCAATGCCCCCACATGCCCCATCTGACTGAAACCGTAGCGACCGGCACGACCGGAGATCTGATGAATTTCACTGACACTGAGTTCACGCTCTTTGACACCGTCAAATTTTTGTGCTTTATAAAATAAGATCGTATCGATAGGAAGATTCATGCCCATGGCAATGGCATCGGTAGCAACCAGAATTTCAGTTTCTCCTTCACGAAAGCGCCGCGCCTCTTCGCGCCGTACCTCAGGACTTAAATTGCCATAAATCACACTGACCTCATAGTGGCGGGAGAGTTGCTGTTTGAGTTTTAACACATCACGTCGTGAGAAGGCAATAATGGCAGTATGCGGGGTGATTTGCGCTATAGGTGTCGCACTTTTTAGCAGGGTTAGCGGATTTTTTCTTGTGAAATGTATGATCTCTAAGGGTTCATTCAAGTATGCTGCAAGTTGCTCAATTGCATGAATGCTATTTTCAGAACCGGTCATAATGACCGTACTTGCCGGTGTCCCGATAATGGCATTGGCCCAGGCCCAGCCACGGTCACGATCTCCGATCATCTGTACTTCATCAATCACGCAGACATCAACATCGACGTCAAAATTGAGCATCTCGATGGTTGAGCTGATATGGGTGGCATCATCGTCTAGCAGCTGTTCTTCACCGGTAATGAGTGAAGCCGTTATCTTTTGGGAGCATAACGTTTCATATCCCTCAAGTGCCAAAAGCCGTAACGGTGCCAAATAGTACCCGGTTTCAGCTGCTTGTAGCGTTTGCATCGCTTTATAGGTTTTACCGCTGTTGGTAGGACCTACATGTAAAATCAGCCGCCGCTTGAGTGAACGTGCCAGAGGAAAAAGGTTTTTAAAATCCCTAATGGTACGGGCAAGCAGCTCCTGACGCTGGCGCTTGAGTAAATCTTTTTGAATGGAGCGGTTAAAATCAAAAAGCACAATACGTTTGATTTTAGGTGAAATGCTTAGGGACTCTTTGAGGTAGGGAAGCAAGAAGGTGTAGATTTTTTGATGGAGTGTTTTAGGATCCAACTGTAGCAGTTCGGCCTGTTTACGACATTGCCGGATTATGGCATCGAGTTCCAGAAACAATGCGGCGATTGCCTCTTTGGTAGCAGTTTCAACGTCATGGCGGCATGAGAGCTCCTGCTCATGCCAAATGGCATAAAGCAGTTCGTGTTTCTGTAGCGAGAGATGTACCTCGAAATTGACAATCTCCTCGGAATACGGCAAGGTGAGAGTACTGTTTGCACTTAAAACAACCTCGTGATCAAACTGTTTGACAGAAGTGACAGAGGCAATGTTTTGCAACAGCGACAACAGCAGTGTGTCGCTAAGTTCCGGAAGGGTTACCGAAGCATGGGGAGGCGTGCTTTTGAGGGCTTGGATGATGTCCGAAGTGCTTAAGTAGGTATGTGTCGGTGTGAGTGTTGCTAGAAACGTATCTAGCTCATGCTGTTTTAATGCGGTTAGGCGTTGTTTGATCTCTGTTATTTGGGTGATGAGCACCTCGGTGGATGTCTCTTTTAAATAGGTAAAGGCGAACGACTGCGTCGTCAGCACCACAATTTTTTCAAACTGCACATCAAAAATATTATAGTGAAGCAGGGCATGAAACTCCAGAGCATCATCAAGATTGAAACTGCCCTCAAGTTGCTTTTCAATTAGAGTACGTTTTTTGTCATAACGAATGTGTTCAAGTTTGGCTTCCATCTTGTAGCGGTTGATTTTTTTGCTGCGTACACCAATAAAGGCATTAAAGAGCAAGGCCTCTTCTTCGGCAGTTGTCTGCATCTCTTCTAAAATGGAGGCAATCTTTTCACTACGGAGGGTAGGCTGTTCTTTGATGTTACTCGAAGCATAGATGGTGCCGTCCGCTTTAAAAAAATCGACGATATTGGATCGAATGTGGGTGTCGGTTTCGGACCAAATACGTCGAATACGTCGAATCAGATGCTCACGCTCATAACTTTCAGTAGAGAGTGCGGCGAAGTGAAAAAGCTCACTCAGGGTTGAGGTCGGCACCCGCTCAATACCCTCATCGAAACCGTCTCCGTCAAAATAGTACCGAATTTGCTGGTTGAGCTTGAGCTGTTTTTTCTTTTTATTACTCATAAGAGGCACTTTTAATCATTTGATGGTGACATTATAATAGACTTCCGGAAAAACTCCTAACCTTTGCTTGAGCTGGCGTAGTTGTTTAGCGTTTTTAATGATATAATCACAATATTATATTGAAAAAGGAAGATAATGAAAAAAATTGTACTCATCTCATTGGCAACGGCATCGTTGCTTTTTGCTGCCGAAGGTGACAGACCCCTCAAAACACATACAGAGTTTTCATTGGTAGATGCTAACGGTAATACCGATAACACCTCATTGGCATTTGAACTTAAAGCTGACAAGAATTACGGCAAACATGAATTTCGTGCCGATGCTAATGCCTACTATACCAAAGAGAGCGATACTGCGACGAAAAACAAGTGGATGCTGGAGCTTAATTATGACTATATGATTACGGATCGTTTTTCATTTAACTACCTGATTGGCTACAAGCGCGATAAATTTTCAGGGTTTGATTATCAGTTCTACACCGGACCCGGGGTGGGCTACAAGGTGATTAATACTCCCGAGCATAAGCTTAATGTTCAGGCCAATCTGCTCTACTCCATTGACCAGTATGAGGGAGGCGGCGATAAAAATGATTATTTGGGGTATGGTGCCGGACTCAATTATGAGTGGCAGGTAGCAGAGAATCTGAAATTTAAACAAGATTT
>QNZR01000210.1 GCA_003978475.1 Sulfurimonas sp. | reverse complement strand
AAGTTGGAATCAACAGAAAAAGAGTTTATTCATATTCTACCTGCATCTCTTAGCAGTATGCAAAAGAAAAAGGTGTATAGTAAAGAAACATCCGAAAGAATTTATGAGTTAGCAAGATTGTTTGGTTTGGGGTATGAAGTTTTTGATTCTAAAGATGACTTCAAAAATTGGTTATTTACACCTTCTAAGGCTTTAGGAAATAAGAAACCTTACGATTTATTAGATAGTAGTTTGGGGTTCCAAATGGTTGAAAATGAGATTGTAAGAATTCAATATAATGTTTACGGTTAATGTTAGTCTATAGAATTGCCAATGCAAAATATAAAGATTCGACACTTTCAGGTATTGGTGCGGAAAAAGTTGGAGGGCGTTGGAATAGAATAGGCACACGTGCGGTTTATTGTTCTGAAAATATTTCTTTAGCTTTACTAGAGTATTATGTACATTCACAAAATATTGCAAATCTGCCTAAAGATATTTTAGTTGCAAAAATATTTATACCGGATAAATTTGTGATTACAGAACTTAAAGAATTGCCGGAAAGATGGGATCAATATCCATACTCTTCAAAAACAACTATGATTTTTACTGAATTAGCAAAAGACCGAAACTTTTTTGCATTACGAGTTCCTTCAACAATTGTTGGTTTAGAGTCAAATATAATTTTAAATCCACTTTATAGAGGTTTTGGAGAGGTCGAAATTATTGGTTTCGAAACTTTGCCAATTGATAACATGCTTAAAAAAGCTATGCACTAGTGTTAACCAAAATACAAGACTTTAATAAAAGTAAAAATTAATTATATAATTAAAAGAAAATCAGCGTTTTATGATTTTAGTCATATAGAAAAATTCATCATTATTTATCTAAATTATTTTAAATTTAACGATTATCAAGAACTTGTGATAAGATTTTCAACTTTTCTTATCATACTAGTTTAAAAAAATGTCGATAATAGAAGATGTTAATCTCTCTGCCGGTGAGATTGTTGCACAGGTGCTCGCACTGAAAAAAGATAACAATATTGCCGCACACCGGCGACTCAATATTGTCTATATGGGTATGGGAGAACCGCTGGACAATTTGGACAATCTGACCAAAGCCATAACCATCTTTTCTGATGAGGACGGTTTATGCATTGCTCCCAAGCGCCAGACCGTCTCTACCAGTGGGTTGAGCAGTCGTATAGACCAGCTCGGCGCTATGCATCTGGGAGTGCACATTGCCATTTCGCTTCATGCGGTTGACGATGCCTTGCGCAGTGAGCTGATTCCCATGAACAAGGCGCATAATATTGCTTCTATTATTGACGCGGTGAAACGATTTCCTATTGATACCCGAAAGCGGGTCATGTTTGAATATCTGATGATCAAAGGAAAAAATGATGATCGTGCTTCGGCAAAAAAGCTGGTAAAACTGCTGCATGGCATTAAAGCCAAAGTCAATTTGATCTATTTTAATCCTTACGAGGGTACCGCATATGAGCGTCCCGACAAAGCAAGCATGGTAAGCTTTCAGGAGTACTTGATTGCCCACGGCTTACTCTGTACCATTCGAGATTCTAAAGGCATTGACATCAGTGCTGCATGTGGGCAATTGCAAGAGAAAGAGAAGCAGGAGAATAGCTAAATGAGTACCTTAGAGTATGCACAAATTATTTTTTTATTGGCAGTTGTTGCCGTGGGCATTGTTGGTTTTATTCGGGCTGTTAATAGCAAGGACGATTAGGTTTTGTAACTAAAAGAGAGTAAAATGACAGTGAAATACCATGATAAAGGAGGTAAATATGCCAGATACCAAATGTAAAAAAACAGATTCCGATCGCATTATGCGCATTTTTGAATTGTGTGAAGAACATTTTGGCTACGTGCGTTTTGTCGGAGTCAAGTACCATTCACGTATTGGATGGGTGGCTAAAGTACAGTTTAATGACAGTGTCTATTTTGAAAATCTAACGGCAGACGGTGATGATTCAACCGATGCATTGCGTAAATTAAAAAGTAGAGTCAAAAAGATTATTAACCGCTACAATACCGTGTAATCAATAGGTTATGACCATGTGAGGAGTGCTCTTATGATAAAAAAACTACTGCTGCTTCTGGGTGCGTCACTCTCGCTTGTTGCGGCACCTTACTGGATTCAGGTGAGTAGCGTGGACACCAAAAAAACAGTCGCACCATCATTAATAGACGCCATTAAAAAGAGTGGCTTTAGCTATAAGGTTGTGACACGATCCGGAGACAAAAAAATACGCATCGGTGCCTTTAGCAGCTACAAAGAGGCCGCTAAAGCGTTGCCAAAAATTCGCTGCAAGGTGGCGTATGATGCCTTTATTGTACCGAATGTATCGGTTAAGCCTCAGGCAGTGCCTGTGAAAACGAAGATTGTCGAAAAAGCGGTGCCCCAAAATGTTACAGCCACAAAGGCGGTGAGCGCACCTCCGGCCGTCCTGGCTGCGCCGACGCCTTGTGAGTGCATTTATGATGTACATTTGTTACGTAAAACCGAGCTGGAGAAAGCGCTGACATACTACAAAAAATCACCCTTTTACGAGTTTGAGCCGTAGTTTAGAAGTCGAGGCACTCCAAATAGGTATGCAGGCTTTTGTTAATGCCGGCCTGTAAGGACTGAAACAGCTCTTCAGGCGTTTCTCCGTTAAGCGGATAGCTTGCTTCGTAGGAAGGGATGTAGAGGTCAAAAAATTCTTCAAACATATTTTTGACAATGGTTGCACCATATTTGTCAGTGTAGGGGAGAATAAAGAAGTAGTCCTTATTGCTGTTGACAATAACATCAGAGCCCCGTAAGACTTTTTCTAAGCTCTCAATAATGAGGGCATCTTCAACTTTTTGAAAATTGCAATATAAAATCGTAAAGCTTTCCGCCCGATTATCATCGAGCCGATCGGCAATTCCCATATTGAGCTGCAGCAGGGAGGGAAAGTTGTTGTAGGCAAAATGAACGCCGGCCATAGGCACTCCTTGGAATGGTTCTAAACGGGTAGTATACAACATAATGGCGTAAAAAACCTATAATATGGAGTATTTGCTTGCGTCCTCTCTGCTGGGGAGAGGGGCGGCTTTTTGATCAACCCCGTCAAAGTTGACACAATAATGCTCTTGGGGATCGGTTTTGCAATAGGTGAGAATAATTTGAGTCGCACGTGCTTTGTCGGCATCACTGGCACTGCTTGAGAGCAGTGCGTGCGGTCCGGGGATGCCCACGGTTTTGAGATGTAAAAATTTACCGTTGGTAATTTTTTCAAGAAAAGCATTCTCTTCCTGGTTGCGTCCGACAACCAGTTTGGCGCCGTCATCCAGACGCAGGTGGCGACCAAATTTCAGTACGGGAATATCGCGCACTTCCAAGGTGTCGTAGGCAATGAAATCATGCATCTTTTTGGTAAAGTTTTCATCGGTTAGGAGACAGCCGCCACCGGGGCTTTCAAAATCTTGTAATCCAAATAGTGCAGCTAACTCCATCTGACGGTCACGACTGCGCCCGACAATACCCTCAAGACGATCCCGATCGATCCATCCTTGCTCTTCGGCAAGCGTAGGGGCAAGTTTTTGTGCCGAAAGCGGACGCAGCAGCAGCCCTTCACAATTGCTCATATTGAGTACGGTGGCAAGAGCATCGGCATTTTGACTCATAGGACGCTGTCCCAGCACTTCACCGCTAATAAGAAACGAGGCACCTTCGGCCTCCATAATGCGTTTGGCTACTTCGAACATTTTGGCATGGCAGTCAATGCAGGGGTTGAAATGTTTGCCGTATCCATGCTTGGGGTCAAACAGAACCTGTTGGAGATACTCGCTTTGAATGTCGATAATACGAAGCTCGGCACCGACCTGATCGCACATGTTTTGCATATGTACACGACGGTCGCGAGTGGCGCCAAACCCGGTATTAATGTTACAGGCAATAACTTCAATGCCCTGATTGACAATAAGTTTGATGGCCAGAGTCGAATCCAGACCGCCGCTAAAGAGAGAGATGGCTTTCATAAATGTCCTTCATAGGGAATCAGTTCCCCTCGTTTGAGTTTTTCTATTTTGTGCCTGTAGGATCGAATCAGAAATGATTTTCTGTCTAGAGACAATTCGTGTTGGAATTTTACCTTTTTTAGCATTTTTTCGTAATGGTTTCTCAGAAAAAAGATCAGGTTGTCGTGAAGATGTGCGGCATCGTGAAACGGCGGGTTGCGCTCATCCATGAGAATTGACATGACAGCGGGGTCGTTGAGGTTTCCCTGCAGCACCAGCTCCAGTTCATGAGCATGATGCTGCAGGAGTGAACTGCTCAGTGAATCAACGATGATATTGAGATATTCAGGATGTTCAACCGCCGTTTTAATGAGACTGCGCTCCCAGGCATCACCATAAGTTGTTGTCGCGGTATATGAGGGCGAGGGTGCCTGGGAGTGCATCTTGAGCAGTGAAGGTGAAAGCCCCAGCTGAGACGCCAGATAACTTTTATACTCCTCTTGCAAAAGTGGTGAGAGTGTTTTTAAATATCCAACCCCCTCGTGCATGGCCTGCTCTTTCTCTTTGGGGTTGGACAGACGGTACTGCTGTAAAATATGCTGGAGCGTGAATTCAATAAACGGTTGTGCCGAGCGAAAGAGGGTGTTAAGCTCTTCAATGTGAGCATTTTTAACCATATCGGCAGGATCACGTCCTTGCGAGAAGATCACCACACCACCGTCGAAGCCTGCACTGCTGAGGAGTTTGGCAGCCTTTAAGGCAGCAGAAATACCGGCATTATCCCCGTCATATGCCATAATAATACGAGGATCACCTTTGCGTAAGAGCGGCAGATGTTCAGAAGTCAGTGCCGTACCGAGCGTTGCGACTGCCGTGTCAAAACCGGCTTGATGCAGCATGATGACATCGAGATATCCCTCGGTGACAATAATCTCTTTTTTTTTGTAGATGGCATCTCGAGCCTGATGGTAGGCATAAAGCAGGCGTGATTTGTTAAAGAGTTTGCTTTGCGGCGAGTTGACGTATTTGGCTGAATGACCACTAATGGTGCGTCCGCCAAAACCTACTGTAGTACCGTTGGTTGCGTAGATAGGAAAGGTGATACGCTCAATAAAACGTGCATACAGATTGTTCTCACCCTTGCCGACAACCCCCAGTGCTATAGCATCGTTCATGTTAAAGAGGTTGCTTTGCAGATAGGAGAGTGTCTCCTTGGAGCCGGGGGCATATCCGATACCGAAGCGCTCAATAGAGGAGCTGTAGATGCCCCGTTCCTGCAGATAGGCTTTGGCTTGAGGATGCTGCTCCAGGAGTGACTGATACCAGAGATTCAGCGTGTCAATTATTTTGGTATCGGTCTTTTGGTGCGACCCTTGTGTGTACGTAAGCGTATAGTTATATTGCGCAGCGAGCTTCTCGATGGCTTCAGGGTAGTTGAGTTTGTCATGCTCCATAATGAACTTGATGCTATCGCCTCCGGCACCGCACCCGAAACAGTGGTAAATCTGTTTGTGAGGACTGACGACAAAGCTTGGGGTTTTTTCATCATGAAAAGGGCAGACTCCTTTGAAGTTGGTGCCGGCTTTTCGCAGTTCCACGTAGTTTCCCACGACATCGACAATATCAAGACGGGCTTTGAGCCCTTCAATGGCATCGGTAGCAATCATGGCATGGATTATAACGGAGTTGTACTTTAAAAGATATTTGGCTATAATGCGCGTCTACAAAATTTTAACAGAAAGCAGGTGATGTGAATGCCAGGTATTGTACTACGTCATGATGATAATTTTGATGCTGCTTACCGCCGCTTCAAGAAACAGACCGATCGTAATTTGATTGTCACAGAAGCACGGGCTCGCCGTTTCCATGAAACGGAAACCGAAAAGCGTAAAAAGCAAAAAATTTCAGCACGTAAGAAAATGCTCAAACGTCTCTATATGATGCGACGTTACGAATCACGCCTCTAAACAAGCTGCCTTCGGGCAGATTGCTTCTTTTTTACTGCAAATCCTATTTTTGGCTACTAAATTTACATGTAATTATATTCTATTAAACATAACCTATTCTTATGACAAACTACTTTTCCGCTAACCACCCCATGCGCTAATACAATGTTAATTTTAGGCTAACGCAGACTTAATCCTTCAATGCTACCATTCGTCCGATAAAAGCCTATGCCGCCAATGCGGTATATGAAACTTTAAAAAAAACTAGAGGATTTAATGATGTCTAAAAGAGCCAATCCAACAATATTGTGGCTAAGCAGCTTTTTGCTGCTTCTAAGCAGTACCCTGTTTGGAGCAAGTCAATACGAAGAGCAGGTAAAAATACCCAAATATAACCCGAAGAATCCGACCCATGTGCTGATTACACCGAGTAACGGGAAGTGGACAAAGTCGATTTTAAATAATCCAAACCACAAACACTTCTATATGAGACCAGGTAACTATCTTAATAAAACAATTTGGATAACTTCAAGCGGCACTA
>QNZR01000047.1 GCA_003978475.1 Sulfurimonas sp. | reverse complement strand
GAGATGGAGTTGCGTGTTTTGGCCGTATACAGAGCCAACATCCACAGTAGTGTCACCTGTGTAGCAAATGCTTTGGTAGAGGCGACGCCTTTTTCAATGCCGGCGCGTGTCAGTAAAGCAGCATCGGCAAGGCGTACCATGGAGGAGTTGTCGACGTTACAGACCACCAGGGTTTTAAGACCCGCCTCTTTTGCCATTTTAAGCGTCTCCAACGTGTCGGCGGTTTCTCCACTTTGAGAGATGACAATAAAGAGTGTTTTGGTACACAAAATGGGGTCTTTATAGCGGAACTCACTGGCAATTTCGACCGAACAGCGGATTTTGGCTTCACGCTCAAAAAGATAGCTTGCCGTTAGTGCCGCATGATAGCTGGTCCCGCAGGCACACAGCTTGATTTCATCAATCCCCTGGAGTAAGTTTGCATCGATCTCGTCGAATAAGATCTCCTCATCACTTAAACGTCCCAGCAGCGTATCTAAGAGTACATCACTTTGTTCATAAATCTCTTTTTCCATAAAGAAACGGTACCCCTCTTTTTGCGCCGACAGTTTACTGGTGGGTAGGGCGGAAAAGCTGGGGTGTACCTCTGCTCCTTCCGCATCAAAAATATGGATTTCCCGGGCTTTGACATAACCATACTGTCCGTCATCCAAATAGATGACGTTGCTTGCTTTGCCAATTAGAGGTGCATCGGAGGATGCAAAGTAGACATCCCCCTCATGATCCGTTGCCAGAATCATGGGTGAGCCGTTTTTGGCAAAAAGAATGGTATCGTTTTCACCTTTGTGAACCAATAAAATGGCATAGGCTCCCTCAAGACGTTTTAGGGTGTTCTCAAAGGCTTCAAAAGAGCTCTTGGCATGACGCAGATTGTTTTCAAAAAGGTGGACAATGACCTCTGTGTCTGTTTGACTTAAAAAGGAGACCCCGGTATCTTGCAGCTCCTTTTTGAGTTCCTGATAATTTTCAATAATGCCGTTATGCACCACATAGGAGCTCTCGCCCAAATGCGGGTGTGCATTCAGTTCCGTGGGTTTCCCGTGTGTTGCCCAGCGGGTGTGTCCAATCCCCACGGAAAAGGCAGAGGTTGTAAAGGCCTCCATTTTTGCATCTAGATTTTTTAGCTTACCCAAAGCTTTGAATGATGTAAAGCTATCATTTTGCAATATGGCAATACCCGCGGAATCGTATCCGCGATACTCCAACTCTTTTAAACCCTCAAGTAAAATATTTTTACTCTCTTTATTTCCTATATAACCGACTATTCCACACATCTATATATTATCCTCGCATAACAGCGTTATTATTTGTTCGGGATTATCGCATAAGTTAGATTGTTTTTCTATTAAAAAGTGATCTTTCGCCCGTTTTTTTGTGGTATAAATTTTTGCCGTCGCAATATTGATGTTCATATCGTCCAAACGCTTCACAATATACGCAAGCAGACCGCGCTGATTGGAGGTGACAATATGCAGCTGTGCATATGCCAAAGAGTGGTCGCAATCCAGAGTGACTTCATGGGGTAATATGCACGGTTGTTGTATGGCGGCTTTCTTGCTCATATCAAAGGAGTCTTCAATAATCTCTCGAATAGGTTCTATGCTATGGTCATCGGGCTGATGTAAAAATTCAATTTTGAAGTATTTAATATTGTCAAAAAGGGTAAAAATGTCCATGGATGCGACATCAAGATAGCTGAGTTTGCCTAAAAGATACCCCAGGTTTAACGGTACCAGACGCAGTATTTCAATG
The DNA here is from genome assembly GCA_003978475.1 of Sulfurimonas sp. GTDB lineage: Bacteria > Campylobacterota > Campylobacteria > Campylobacterales > Sulfurimonadaceae > QNZR01. Next base: position 4,846 of record QNZR01000047.1, on the reverse strand, counting down.
GTAAAGCCGTTACCGCTATTGAGCCGATAACTGTAGTCTTTAAGTCCTCTTGCCCGTGATGCTATGGTGATAATTTCATCCGGAGTGTGCTTAAAAAAGAACAGATTGGACTCAATAGTCAAGATTTTTTTCTGTAGCAGTTTGGGCAGCAGCACATACTGCGGTGCACTTTTGATACGTCGTTCCAGACGCAAGCGCTTGGTCGCATCACTAATGCGGTCACGTTGTTGTGAGATCTCCAGCGCTGCATGATAGAGTTTTCGTAAGAGTTTGGAGCTGAAGGGGGTGTAGACACCGGAACCTACGCCGTTGATATCGGCATAGGTTAACAGGTAGAGCAGTTTCAGGTTTTGCGGTGTTTTGACTTTAGACATAAATTTATAGAGGGTTTTTTCACTGTGAATATCTTCATTGTAAGCGACATTGCTCATGAGGACATGGTGTTTTATGAGCAATGAGGCACACTCTTGAGACGTTTCATTGAATCGGAGTTTTCTGAGCAGGGGAATCACCAGCTTGGCGCCGACATCGCTATGGTTTTGTGTCCTGCCTTTGCCGGCGTCGTGAATCAGTGTGACAATCTTTAGCATGGTGCGCTCTTCACTGTCAAGAGATTCGTAAAGTTCCTCAATAAAAGGCTCACGAATACTCTCCAGGTTTTTGACACACTTAATAGAGTGCAGATCGACCGGGTAGTGGTGGTAGCCGTCAAATTGGGGAAGATGTTGTACCTTTCGAAATGCGGCAATTAGCTCATGCAAGATGCCGGCATTATAGAAAAGTTTTAAAAAAGGGTAGGTATGTTTTTTGTCAAAAAGTTTTCGTAGCAGCGTGTAGGTTCTGGCGAGCAGGGGATGTTTTATCGTGACATAGGTAAATTGTGCCAATACGCTGGCATCAAATTGGTGTGGAGTATCCTCAAGCTGAACAAGGAGTTCAAGCAGGGCATTGATATCTTGCGCTTTGTTATGGTAGGTTGTGTAGAGTGTGCCATTGAGCAGATAATAGTTTTTGCGTAGACGAGCCTGAGTTAACCGGGGCAGGCGTGTTGAATCAAAAAGGTAGGGACGCAGCATCTTGGTAACAAAGATCTGGGTAAAATTATTGATTCTCCAGAGTGCCTGAAAAACTTTGGTTGCCAGTTTTTGTGAATCTTTAAAGCCCAGCATCCGGCTGATTTGAGGAAGATGCTCCATAAGCAAGGTGTCTTGCTGCTTGCCGGCAATGAGGTGTAAGGCGCTACGCACGCGAAAGAGCAATTCTAGCGATATGCGATACTCTCGATAGGCCTCATCGCTAAAAACGATGCCACTGAGATCTTTGGTATTTTGAATCTCATAGACGGTCGTAGCGACCCAGAAAAGCAGTTGGGAGTCTCGCAGTGATCCGATGCCCTCTTTAATATTGGGTTGCATGGTCATAGAATATTTTTGACGACGTTGGTGAGCCTCTTCAATTTTTGCCAACATATAGGCTTTAGGCTGATCCCGTCGAATGCGTGTCAACTCACGCTGTGTCGCCCCCCAGGTAAAGGTTGAACCAATAATCAGCCGTGCTTCCATCATGGAGGTGCGAATGGTAAGATCCTCTCTGGAGGCTTGAAAGATGTCATGAACTTCGTGCACACGGTGCCCCAGCTTTAGACCGGAATCCCAAGCCAAATAGAGTAGTTTTTCTATGATGAGTTGCGTATGATACCCTTCAATATTTTCATAGACAATCATCAGGTCAATATCGCTGTGAACACAGAGCTGTTCACGTCCATAGCTCCCCAAAGCAATCATGGCAATAGGAATGGAGTTTCGCATGGGCAGATAATTGCCAAAGGTACGCCGCAGGACGGTCTTGTACATCAGGGATATAATCGTGTCATATGCTTTGGTGTGTTTGACCAAAAAATCTTTTCCCTGATTTTTTTCAAAGAGTTGATGCAGGGAATCGCTGTAGGCTTTAATATGGGTCTTAAAAAGCTTGGATATCTCAAAATCGCTACGGTTTTGTTCTATTAGATCTTCTATCTGTTCGGCTATTTTCATAAGCTAATTATACTGATATTTCGATATAATTGCCGCTCGTAAAAGGATAAAGTGTGAATATTGCCGAAAAAGTAAGAGCAGGTCAGCGGATCGATTTTGATGAGGCGCTTGCTCTTTATGAGTATGACCTTTTTGAATTGGGTGAATTGGCGGATGCAAAGCGTCAGGAACGTCATGGCAAGAAGAGTTATTTCAATATCAACCGCCATATCAACCCAACCAATATCTGTAAAGATGTCTGCAAGTTCTGTGCCTACTCTGCCAGTCGTAAAAACCCCAATCAGTATACGATGAGTCATGATGAGATTATGCATATTGTTGATGATATTGTACAGCGCGGTATTAAAGAAGTTCATATGGTTTCGGCACATAATCCTCAAACCGGTTTGCAGTGGTATTTGGATATTTTTAAAAAAATTACAACACGCTATCCCGATTTACATGTAAAAGCGCTAACGGCGGCAGAGGTACATTTTTTGTGTGAAGAGTATCATAAGAGTTATGATGAACTTTTAGACTTGATGGTAGCTAACGGTGTTGACTCGATGCCCGGCGGCGGTGCGGAAATTTTTGATGAAACGGTACGTGAGTATATCTGCAAGGGAAAAGTGAGTTCCAGGCAGTGGCTGGAAATTCACAAAAAATGGCACGAACGTGGTAAAATGTCAAATGTCACCATGCTGTTTGGTCATATTGAAAAACGCAAAGACAGAATTGATCATATGATGCGGATTCGTGATTTACAAGATATTACAGGCGGGTTCAATGCGTTTATTCCTCTGGTGTATCAGAGTGAGAACAACTATTTGAACGTCTCGGAGTTCATTACGGCGCATGAAATTTTAAAAACTATGGCAATCAGTCGTATTGTTTTAGATAATGTCGCCAATATAAAAGCTTACTGGGTAACGTCAACGGTCAATCTGGCGTTGGTGGCTCAAGAATTTGGTGCCAATGATCTTGACGGCACCATTGAGAAAGAATCCATTAACGCTGCCGCCGGAGCGGCCAGTGCCCACGGTGTTGTATTGCAGGAGTTTGTACAGTTGATTAAAAACAGCGGATTTATTCCGGTAGAGCGTGACAGCGTCTATAATGAGTTAAAAATTTGGTAAGTAAGGAAGGTAGTGAAAAGTCAAATAAAATGTTTTAAAGCGTATGATGTCAGGGGGCGCATCCCCGATGAGTTAAATGAGGATATTGCCTATCGTATCGGTCGTGCCTATGCTGAGGTCATTCAACCAAAGAAAGTGGTGGTCGGCTACGATATCCGCCTCTCAAGCCATGAGCTTTGCACGGCGTTAACAGCGGGATTGACCGATGCGGGCGTTGATGTGTACAATATAGGAATGTGCGGTACCGAAGAGATCTATTTTGCGACATTTGCTTTTGATTTTGACGGCGGTATTGTGGTGACGGCAAGTCACAACCCTATGGATTTTAACGGCATGAAGTTTGTCAAAGAACAGGCCAAACCCATTAGCAGCGACACGGGTCTGCTTGACATTAAAGCCGTTGCGGAAAAAAATGATTTTGCTACCGTGCACACCAAAGGTAAAACGGTCTCTTTTGATCATCGTAAAGAGTATATTGACCATCTTTTAAGTTATATTGATGTCTCGTCACTTAAGTCCTTGAAGATTGTCGTCAATGCCGGTAACGGCGGTGCAGGGATGATTGTTGATCTGCTTGAGCCGCATTTGCCTTTTGAGTTTATAAAAGTGCACCATGAGCCTGACGGGAATTTTCCTAACGGTATTCCTAACCCGATCTTACCAGAAAACCGTTCTGCAACGGCTGAGGCGGTGGTGGCTCATGGTGCTGATGTCGGTCTGGCATGGGACGGTGACTTTGACCGCTGTTTTTTCTTTGATGAAACCGGAAGTTTTATTGAAGGGTATTATATTGTCGGACTGTTGGCGCAGTCACTTCTTGAAAAACAACCGGGTCATAAAATTATTCACGACCCGCGCCTTACCTATAATACCGTCGATATTGTTAACCGTGCCGGCGGTGACGTGGTTCAGAGCAAATCGGGACATGCTTTTATTAAAGAGCGTATGCGCCAGGAAGATGCTATTTATGGCGGTGAAATGAGTGCACATCACTACTTTAAAGACTTTGCCTATTGTGACAGTGGTATGATTCCCTGGCTCCTGGTCACGGAACTTTTGGCTCAAACAGGAAAGAAGATGTCGGAACTGGTCAATGAAAGAATTGCACAATTTCCTTCCAGCGGGGAGATTAACAGCAGTGTTGCCGATGCTGCACAGGTGATTGAGAAGATTAAAAAACGTTTTGAAGATGAATGTATCGAGATAGATTATACCGATGGATTGAGTATGGAATTTGAAACGTGGCGATTTAACCTGCGAAGCTCCAATACCGAACCCTTGCTGCGCTTAAATGTTGAATCCAGGGCAGATGCGGCATTAATGCAGGAGAAAACAGAGATGCTGCTGGCATTGATTCGATAGTTTTATGCTATAATTCTAACGTAATTTCATAATAAAGGTTAAAAATGTTAAAAAAATTCTTGGTTATGCTTCTTCTAATGGGAAGTTTAATGGCAGCAATGAATGTTAACAAGGCAAGTAAGGAAGATTTAATGGCCATTAGCGGCATTGGTGAGAAAAAAGCCGAAGCCATTATTAAATACCGAAAAAAACATGGAAACTATAAGTCAATTGATGATTTGAAAAATGTCAAAGGTATTGGTGAGGCCATTATTGCAAACATCAAAAAGGGCAAGAAAAAATCGACTAAAAAACGTACTGCGTCTCAAAAAAACTCTCACAGTAAAAAGAGTA
>QNZR01000077.1 GCA_003978475.1 Sulfurimonas sp. | reverse complement strand
AATAAAGAAAAGCCCGGTGCGGCGGAGGTATTGTTACGTCACGATGAATTGGACAAACAGTGGGGACACCGGCATCTTAGAGTAGAAGACTCTCATGTGCTGGTTCTGGGTGAGCATAACCAAACCATTACAAAAATTTTCATAGAAACTCCTAAAGAGCGTGAATTTTTACGGGATTTTTACGGCATTTAACTTTTAGCGGGTGCTTCTGATTCTTTTGACAGGTTGGTATGTACCCGTGTACATCTACATGTAAATCTAACTTCAAATTAAAAAAAAACTTAAAAAAAGAATTATAAAAATTATCAGGAACTAAATATTATAATAGATGCTAATGATTAACATAAGCATCTTTATATTTTCTTTATTTTATATGAGATATAATAATGGTGATAGAGTATGATAAGTTAACTATGGAGAATTATTGTTATGAATACAGCGGTTTATGGATCTGCTTTGCTGGCATTGTTCATTTTAAGTGGATGTGGTGGTGAGAGCAGAACAGCGTCAGATGAGAGTCTGGATACAAAATTACGTGAAAAAATTAGTGGTTTCGGTGTGAAGGGAGATCCGTCGTTGAATCGCGACATCCCCTCCATTGAAGATGCCAAGACACAGTTGGGTAAAAAACTTTTCTACACCAAGGCACTCTCTTTGGATTTTGACACTGCATGTGTCTCATGTCACCATCCGCTTCTTGGAGGCGGTGACGATCTCTCATTTCCTATCGGATCTGAAGCGATGGATCCCAATCTGTTGGGACCGGGTCGTATGCATCAAGATACCGGAAAAAGCTATTTTGATGGTGGACCGACCGTGCCGCGTAATGCCCCCTCAACTTTTAACGCCGCCTTGTTTGATGTGGGCATGTTTTGGGACAATCGTGTCGAGAGTAAAACAGGAGCAGCGGGTGCCAACGGCGGGCTGGCCACAAATATTTTAATGCCCGGACACAGTGATTATGAGCGGGTTGAGAGCGTGGTAAACAATCTGCCTTCGACACAGGCACTCTTTCCGATTACCAGTGCAGAAGAGATGCGTGCCTTTGGTCATGCGGATCTAAGCAACGGTGATGCGGTGCGCCTCTACCTTGCTAAAAGACTCTCCGGAGCAGACGGCAATCGTGATTTGAGTGAGAGTGAGCGTGAGGCATGGCTTCAGGCATTTCGTACCGGTCTTAATGCACCCGATGCCAATGCCTCTGAACTCATTACGATTGAAAATATTGCCGAAGCTATTGGAGAATATGAGCGTTCGCAGCTCTTTGTCAATACACCCTGGAAGGCATACGTCGAGGGAGACAGCACTGCTATTAGCGAGAAAGCAAAACAGGGGGCGCTGCTATTTTATAGCGGTTACGAAGAGGGCGGCGCCAATTGTGTGCAGTGTCACAGTGGTGATTTTTTCACCGATGAAGCCCTTCATGTTATGGCGGTACCGCAAATAGGTCGCGGTAAAAATCATGATGGCTCTACCGAAGATTACGGGCGTGCCAATATTACGTTGCAAGATGCCGACAAATACAAATTTCGAACCGCACCCCTGCTCAATGTCAGCAGCACAGGACCGTGGGGACATTCAGGAGCATTTACATCGTTGAGAAATGTTGTCAAACATATGCTTAATCCTGATGAGAGTACTCAAAATTACAACCCTTACAGTGAATTAAAGCAGCGGGGTATTGACGTGCAGTGTCAAGATGTTGAAACCAATACGGCACATGCATTGGCGCAGCTTGTTATTAACCGACAAAAAGGGATTTCTCCGCATCAGAGTGTTGCCTTCAGTGAGGAGCAGATCGATCAGATTGTCGCATTTTTAGAGACGTTGAGTGATCCGTGTGTCGAAGACCGTAACTGTTTGAGTCCATGGATTGCCCACCCTGATGATCCCGACTTTTTGTTGCTTCGACAGCTTAACGCCACCTTTCAAAGATTTTAATGAATGAGGGCTTCGGCTCTCTATTAAGAATAATTTAGTCGTTTATCTGTATATAACTTGACATAGTTAGGCTCAACCTAGTATAATATGCCTAACTAAAGTATTAAAGGATATAGAGATGAATAATATTTTTGAAAAATTAACCCACCAGATGACCGAGAGCATCGAGTCAGCCATATCGCTGGCTCTGCATAACCAAAATGCCGAAGTTGAACCGATACATTTTTTATGGGCATTGTTAAGTAACTCCAATTCGGTTTTAAATCAGGCACTCAATCGTATTCAGGTCGATAAGACTGCCATAGAACTTGATGTTAAAAGCAGTGCCTCCAAACTGCCGAAATCGTCCAATGTTACCAAGGAGAGCATACGGCTTTCGCGTAACTTTGTGCAATCGCTGGAGCGGGGCATTGGCGAAATGACGAAAAACGGCGATAGCTTTTTGGCAGTGGACAGCTATATTATTGCCAACAGCACCCACCCGCCGTTTAAAGAGATTTTAGAGAAGTATATTGACATCAGTAATTTAAAAAAGGGTTTGGAATCGGCACGTGCCGGACAAAAAATTGAATCACAAAGCGCCGATGAGAATCTTGAAAGTCTGGATAAGTACGGTATTGATTTGACGCTTGAAGCTGCTGAGGGGAAACTCTCTCCGGTGATTGGGCGTGATGAAGAGATTAACCGAATGATGCAGATTTTGATTCGAAAAACCAAAAATAATCCCATTCTCATCGGGGAACCGGGTGTGGGAAAAACAGCTCTGGCAGAAGGACTGGCACAGCGTATCTATAACAAAGAAGTACCGCTGAGCCTGCAAAACAAACGGGTAGTAGCGCTCGATATGAGTGCCCTTATTGCCGGAGCCAAATATCGCGGAGAATTTGAAGATCGTCTTAAAGCAGTGATTGACGAGGTCAAACAAAGCGGTAATATTATTTTGTTTATTGATGAGATTCATACGATTATCGGTGCCGGTGCGAGCGAAGGAAGTATGGATGCTGCCAATATTTTAAAACCGGCTTTGGCACGGGGAGAATTACATACTATTGGCGCAACAACGCTCAAGGAATACCGAAAGTATTTTGAGAAAGATACGGCGCTGCAGCGTCGTTTTCAGCCGGTTATTGTTGATGAACCGAGTGTCAATCAATCCCTCCAAATATTACGGGGTATCAAAGAGCGTCTGGAATCACACCACAATGTCACTATTACCGATGCCGCGTTAGTGGCTGCCGCACGACTGTCCGATCGTTACATTAGTGACCGGTTTTTACCCGATAAAGCGATTGACCTGATTGACGAGGCCGCAGCAGAGTTGAAAATGCAGATTGAATCGGAGCCGCATGAGCTTGCTCGTATTAAGCGTTTGGTTCAGGAATTACATGTAGAACAAGAGGCGCTTAAGATGGAGGTGACACCTGCGAATGAAAAACGCCTTCAGGAGATTGAAAAAGAGTTGGCAGATGCTCAGGAACAGCAGCGCTCTTTAGAGGCACAGTTTGCCAATGAGAAAGAGGTATTTGACAATATTGCCGCCATTAAAAGCGACATTGAAGCCAAACGTCGGGAAGCAGAGATTGCCAAAAATAACGGCGATTTCAATAAAGCGGCAGAGATTGAGTATGGAGAGATTCCCAAGTTGCATGAGCAGGAGATTGCCTTGCAGGAGCAGTGGAAGCGGATGCAGGAGCAAGGAACACTCCTGAAGAACAGTGTTGATGAAGAGTCCATTGCCGGTATTGTCAGCCGATGGACACAAATTCCGGTGACCAAAATGCTTCAAGGCGAGAAAGAGAAAATTTTACATGTAGAAGCAGAGCTTAACCAAGATGTTGTCGGACAGGAAAAGGCAACCCATGCGATTGCTCGCGCCATTAAACGGAACAAAGCGGGACTCTCCGACAGTGACCGGCCTATTGGCAGTTTTCTGTTTCTGGGTCCCACCGGTGTGGGAAAAACCCAAACGGCAAAAACTTTGGCAAAATTTCTGTTTGACTCACAAGAGGCACTCATTCGTTTGGATATGAGCGAGTATATGGAAAAGCATGCCGTATCACGGCTGGTAGGAGCACCTCCGGGGTATGTCGGTTATGATGAAGGCGGACAACTTACCGAAGCGGTACGTCGCAAGCCCTACAGCGTTGTCCTTTTCGACGAGGTGGAAAAAGCCCATCCGGATGTCTTCAATATGCTGTTGCAAGTGCTTGATGACGGACGGTTGACGGATAATAAGGGGGTCACGGTAGATTTTACCAATACCATCATCATCTTAACCTCCAATATTGCGAGTGATAAAATTATGGAGCTTGCCGGTGATCCGATTTTAGAGAGTCTGGTTATGGACGAACTGAAAAAGAGTTTTAAGCCGGAGTTTTTAAACCGTCTGGATGAAGTGGTCATGTTCAATCCTCTGGGCGAGCGTGAAATTGAAAAAATTGTCATGCTCTTCTTTAGTGAGATTCAAGACAAGCTTAAAGATCGCAATATCACTTTGGTGCTTGAAGAGAGTGCCGTTGCGCTTATTGCCAAAGCGGGCTTTGACCCGGTTTATGGAGCACGTCCGCTGAAACGGGCGCTGTATGAAATTGTCGAAGACCGTCTGGCAGATCTCATTTTGAGTGGAACGATTGAGGAGGGCAGTACCGTGACCTTCTCAAGCGATAATGATGAGATTCAGGTGAACATCAGCTAGGGAGCGGGCAGACTATTTTTCTGCGCGCATGGCATCGAGCAGCTCAAAGAGTTCTTTGCTCGATCGCTCCATGACTTTGAAGTTCTCAATGATTTTGGTTTCGTTCTCAAGGCGTACATCCGAAGGCGTCAGGTAGCGCATATTTTCATGAACCTTGTCGTGGACGGTTTTGTGAGGGATAATGACCGATTTAAATGATTGTGTGTGTCCGAAGCGCTCTTTACCGGTGGTGTCGTACCAGGTGCCTAATCGGCACTCGGTGTGCCCGGTGAATGTTTTATTGGTATCGCCGTTGGATATGGTTTCGTATGCTTCGGATTTAAAGATAATATGATCAATCTTTGCCAGAACAATAAAGACGCGATTGTCCATATCTTCAACAACTCTGGTCATCTGTAAGGCATTGGTATTGAGTTCGTTCATGGCTGTATTAAAGCTGTCTACCGCATTAGAAGACTCTTCTGCCAGAGCCGTCATGCTTGCTGATTTATCCAGGACAATACTGGCTTCTTGCTTCATGGAGTTAATGGAGATGGTAATTTCGCTGGTTGCTTTTTGTGTCCGTTCGGCCAGTTTGCGTACTTCGTCGGCAACGACGGCAAAACCGCGCCCGTGCTCGCCGGCACGGGCGGCTTCAATGGCGGCATTGAGTGCGAGCAGGTTGGTCTGTTCGGCAATATCTTTAATCAGATCGACCACCGAAGTAATCTCATTGGTTTTATCGTTCAGACCTTCAATAGAGATATTACTGTCGTTAATATGCTCAACAAGGGAGTGTAATTTGGTCAGAATATGATCAACCTGTATCATGCTTTTGGTAGACTGATCACTGGTTTTCTGGGTGTTTTCATGCATCTTGCCGAGTTCATCAATAACAGAGGTAATTTCATCCTGTATCAACGTCAGACCTTCGCCGACACTGCCGATGCTTAAGACATTACCATTGAAAGAGATAATTTTTTGTTTATGGTTGGCATCTTGCATGGCAGAGATACCGTTTTGTACCATTTTAATGGCTTCGGCAAAATCACCCTGGAGCCCTTCGGTACTGAGTCGGTAGCTGAAATCTCCTTCTGAGGCTTTATGAACCGAGGTATTAATGCGTTCTGTCAGGGTTTTCATGACGGTGACAAGAGACTGAAGCATGGCGGTAATTTCATCCATCTCGTTGCGGGTCGTTTTACGACGATCAATGACAACATCGAGATCTCCCTGATTGACACGTGCAATCAATCTTCTAAAGCGGTCGATGGCACTGGTAATACCTTTGGAGACGTTATGGGAAATGTAGATAATAAATAAAAAGATCAATACCGAACTAATAAGCGTTAAAAGTAAGATTGTGAGTGCGGTGCTTGATTTGGATGTACTCAGCGCTAAAATATTGTGTGATATCTGCTCTTCAAACCATTTGAGTTTATTAATCTTTTTTGTAATGGTTTGAAACCAGTGGGTAGCGTCAATGCCAAAATGGCTGTCCTGATTAAAAGCAATCTGTCGCATCGCTTCGACCTCGGCAAACGAGGGATCGTTTTGTGCCTGTTTGTAGAGCTCCAGAGTCTTCTCGGTTGTCATGTGGACAAAGAGATTTAAGAGGGTTTTCTGTTCGGCCGCGAGCGAGGCGAACTTGGTGTATGAGATGCGATCAAAGGCGTCTTTGGCAAAGACGCCCGAGAGTACGGCACGCTCAATACCGGCACGTTCTTTGGCGCTGATGAAGACGACAAAGCTGTTAAATCCGGTACGAATATCATTGTCATGCGGCACTTTGGAGAAGTCGGTTATCAAATCAATAATACTTTTGTTCAAGGCTGTATAGAAACTGACGGCCTCCTTGGTCGGCAGGGAGAGGGCACGGACCTTCTGGCGTATGGGTGCGACGGCATCGAGATTGATGGTATGTTGGAACGTCGTAACATACCGGCTTGGAGATTGATTGCAAAAGGCGATGAGCTCTTGGATCTTTGCATCG
>QNZR01000222.1 GCA_003978475.1 Sulfurimonas sp. | reverse complement strand
CTGCAGCCTCTTGCCGATGACAAACAGCTCTCACTGCAACTCCTCAATGTACCTGCCAACTGCCGAGTGTGCCAAACAGACCCCAAACTTTTAAAACAGATTGTTTTAAATCTTCTCTCCAATGCCATAAAATTTACCGACGAAGGCGGCGTGAGCGTAACCTTGTCATCTGAAAAGGATCGCATCGTCATTACCATTGTCGATACCGGTATCGGCATTGAGCCCGCAGAAATCGAGACACTGTTTCATGACTTTACCCAGGCAGGAAATGTCATGCACAAAGAGCAAAAAGGCACCGGTCTTGGTCTCTCTTTAAGTAAAAAAATGGCGCTTCTTCTTAAGGGAGACATTTCACTTCACAGCCGTGGCATCGGCACGGGGTGCCGTGCAACCCTATTTATAAAACTATGATACCATCTGTGTTATGGATATTTTAGTTGTAGAAGACGATCGGGCCAATGCCGATCTTATATGTAAACTTCTCAAACAGCAGGCGTACCGTGTTGATGTTGCTCCGGGTTATCATACGGCACTTGGCTGTATCGACACGACACGCTATCATCTGATTATTTTAGACTGGAACCTTCCTGACGGTGACGGCTATGAACTGCTTAAAGAGACCCGTGAACTGCTCATTGATTCTTCGGTCCTAATGCTTTCTGCCAATACTGATGTCGCCTATCGTGTCAAAGCGCTCAACAGCGGTGCCGATGACTACCTTTGCAAACCCTATTCTCACATTGAGCTGCTCGCACGCGTCAAGTCACTGTTGCGACGCACCAGCAGCAATAAAAACACCACCATCACACTCGGAGCTGTTACAATCTGCAAAAACAGCCGAGAAGTACGCTGTCATCATCAGCCGGTAATGCTCACTTCTACCGAATATGATATTTTAGAAACACTCGCTTCCAATCCCGATAAAATCTTTACAAAATCTGCCCTTTTAAATATGATTCATACTGACTATAATACTGCCCTCACCAGCAATATTATTGAAGTACATATCAAAAATATTCGTAAGAAACTGAAGAACAAAGAGATGATTACAACCGTACGCAATGTCGGCTATAAAATTACATGCCAGGAAAGCTCATAGGTGATGCTGCCTTTAATGACGCCTTCTGTTGGTATCCTACACATTAAAGGAGCACCTATGCCATACCGATCACTACTCCTGCGGAGCCTGTTGCTCTGCTTAAGCTTTCTGCCGCTGCAGGCCGATGTTTTCTCTCAGGGGCAAAAACATGTCGCCATCAGCATAAGCAGCGGCAGTAGCTATAACACTACATACACCATTGTCGGCGTCAAAGCCAACTATTTTATTGTTGACAATCTCTCTATGGGACTGGCGTATCGCGGATGGTTTGGAGGCGATCCCGGTAAACATGAACTCAGTATTCCGCTCACCTATCATGCTCCGCTACACCCCGTTTACCGACCTTATGCCGGAGCTTTTTATCGCCACAGTTTTATGACATCGCCCTACCAGGACTATGATGTATACGGATTTCGCGTGGGCATATCGCTGCAGCTTAGCCCCAACAGCTACAGCACATTTGGCTGGGTTCAGGAGTATTATCCTCAAGCCGGCGGTGACGGCAGCGCTCGAGGTTATCCCGAAATATCGGTAGGATTGAGCTTTTAAAACATTATTATTAAAAAATATTATTTTACATATCAAGAAAAATTACCTATAATTCCATTATCTTTTTACTAAAGGAGCTCTATGCCTTTTTCACCCGAAAAACGCTCCGGAACCATCAGCGGTATTCTTTTCGTTGCTATTTTTGCAGCTGCCGCTACCATGATCGCCAATATCGGTGCCGTAAGCGCCCTGGGTATCTCACCTCTGGTCGTGGGTATTGTCATCGGTATTTTTTATGCCAACACCCTGCACAACCGCATTCCTGAAGCATGGGAGCGTGGTATTGTCTTCTCCGGAAAAAAAATCTTACGTTTTGCCATCGTTTTCTACGGCTTTCGTATCACCTTTCAGCAGATTGCCGAAGTCGGAATGGACGGGTTTTTAGTCTCGCTTATTATGCTCTCTAGCACTTTTATTTTGGGAACGTATCTGGGAACCAAAGTCTTCAAAATGGATCGGGACACCTCCATGCTCACGGCATCGGGGGCTTCCGTCTGTGGGGCAGCCGCCGTTCTGGCAACCGAGCCGGTGCTTAAAGCCCAGGAACACAAAACCGCCGTTGCCGTCTCGATGGTGGTGCTGTTTGGCACCATTGCCATGTTTTTGTATCCGGCACTCTACTCTGCGGGAATCTTCGATATGAGCCACCGCGAATTCGGTATTTTTGTCGGTGGTACCATTCACGAAGTGGCTCAGGTTGTTGCCGTCGGCGGTGCCTACGGACAAGAAGCCAGTGATGCCGCTGTTATTGTCAAGATGACACGGGTCATTATGATTGCGCCGATGCTCATTATTTTGGGTATCTATCTCTCCTATCAAGCGAAAAAAAACGGTGGAGATGCCGGTGGTGTTACGCTGGTTATTCCATGGTTCGCCGTCTATTTCATCGGTATGGCAGGGTTTAACTCTTTGCATCTTGTCCCCGACACTCTGGTCGGTTATATCAATGAAATCGATACGTTCTTGCTGACTATGGCCATGACGGCATTGGGTATGGGTACCCGTTTTGCCAAATTTAAGGGGCTGGGGCTTGCTCCGTTATATACTGCCGGCGCCATGTTTTTGTGGCTTGTTATTGGAGGTTATTTTATTACAAAGTGGATTGTGGCATAATACATGTAAAACAGTCGGAGATGCCACGCCCTAACACTGCCGCTCCTGTTATGAGGGTGTGAGTGAAACAGGAGCATCCGGTCTGTTTAGTGACTGGCCTCTTTATGCAATCACCTCGTCAAAATAGCTGCTGTAATGTCCTTTTTGTGCCAACAGCGCTTCTGGTGTTCCCTCTTCGACAATTCTGCCCTCATGTAAAATATAGATATAATCTGCATTTTCCACTGTTTTGAGACGATGCGTAATAATCAGCATGCTTTTGGCTTCAAGATACTCCTGAAGCGATCGGAAGAGATTGGCTTCGGTAACAACATCGAGTGCGGATGTGGACTCATCCAAAATAATAACATTGGGCTCGGTAATCAGCATACGGGCAATAGCGGCACGCTGCCGCTCGCCGCCGCTAAGACGAATACCGTCTTTGCCAATCGGTGTCTCCAGCCCGTGAGTCAGTTTTTTGAGTACTCCGTCAAGCTGCACAATACGCAGAGCCTCATACAGTTTCTCATCACTCACATCACGACCGAGTGTCAAATTATGCCGCAACGTATCATTGAACATTTTAGGCTGTTGCAACACCAAAGCAATATTCTCGCGCATCACATCCAGACCAATGTCTTTAACACTGATACCATCAACACACAGATCGCCCTCTTTAATGGCATAAAGCCCTAAAATAACATGTGCCAAGGTGGTTTTACCACTACCGCTAGCACCTAAAAGCGCGACTTTCTTACCCTTGGGAATACTCAGACTGACATCGTGTAGAATCTCTTTGTCACCATACGAAAAACCAATATGTTTCAAGGTAATGGTATTGGTTGAGTCCGCTTTAAAAGGGTTACAGCGGTGCCTGTATTGTGGCTCTTTCTCCAGAGACAACAGCGCATCAAGACGCTCCAGCGCCGCGGTGGCATTGGTGTAGCTGAAAATAATGTTTAACAGCTCCTGCAACGGTGTAATCATAAACCACAAATAACCGATGACCGCGAACATTTGCCCGATACTCAGATCGGAAAAGAGCACCATCAGCATCGCTGCCGCACGAAAGACTTCAAAGCCACTTAAAAAAATAAACGACGAAAGGTGCGCCGCGGCCTCACTCTTCCAGCCAAATGCCGTGGAGGCATTGCGAATGGATTTGGCGTTGGCAATCATTTTATTGATATAACGCTCTTCCTGATTATTGGTTCGTACCTCAATAAACAGATCAAGCGTCTCCGAGAGGCTGTTTTGAAATCGCTCAATATTTTCATTCTCCGCACGCTTGAGTTTGGCAATACGCTTTCCAAGAATCATGGTAACCGTCACTACAATCGGATTTAATATCAGAATAATCGCCGCAAGTTGTGCATCGATGGAGAACAGAATGATCGCAATACCCACAAGCGAGAGGATTGAGATAAATAAACGCCCGATACTCACACCCAAAAACGTATCGACCGTGTTAATGTCTGTCACCAGCTTCGAGCTAATCCCGCCACCGCCAAGAGATTCGTATTCGGCAATAGAGACATCCTCAAGATGGCGTAACAGTTTAACCCGAATTTTATAGATCAGCTCTTTAGAGACCGTGGTAAAAATTTTGGATCCCAAAGTATTAAACACAAAAAACATCAATCGGAAAAAGAGGGTCATTCCGAAAATAATGAGAATATACATGTACGCCTCCTGCGGCGCAAACAGGGCATCCATTATACCGACCAGGGTGGAGGGTTTCTCAAGCAGGACTTCGTCAATAAGCAGCGGAAAAAGCAGCGGGATAGGCAACGAGAGGAGCACGGCAATAAAGGCAACCAGCTGACCTGAAAAAATACGTTTCTTATACTGTTGTGCCTCACTAAAGAGCGCGCGCCATGTCAATCGATTCATAGTGTGATTATAGCGGTATCACTTTAAAAGAAGCCGAAAAAGAGATGCTACTTTAACGGAAGTTCCTCATTGTGATGCAGCTCAAAAGTGGTATGAGCCAAGGTTTCTCCGGTATCGTCCTTAACAAAAATATTCCAGACTCCGGCAGCTCGACCGTAATAGTAACGGTAATCATAAACCGATAAATGGTGCGCCTCTATGGTAAAATCACGCTGTCGATAATCATAAGCATCATCAGGTGATTCCCAATAAAAAGTAATGTTTCGGTCAAAGGAGACACTTTGGGTAAAGAACGTACACTGAATACGTTTGCTCTGCGTACCCAGTACTTCACAAAAAATAGCATCTTCGGCAAATACCGATGTCAACCATAACATCATCATAACCGTTCCTATGGCAACTCTCAATATAACTCCTCCTAACATGGCAACCGGTTATTGTAACGCATTTGTATCGGTGAAATTCTTAAGCTAAGAGAATCTATAATGCTCTTAACCCACACAAAGGTTTTGCAATGACCGCTACGCCCAACTGCTATCTTCTTGATACCTCGGTGATTCTTGACGACCCTGCCAACATTCTCACCATCAGCCAAAACAATCAAAACATTGTTGTGATTAGCAATGTTATTTTAGAAGAGCTCAATACTCAAAAAGATGATATGCGCTCTGAAGCCGGTTTTTATGCTCGGGAATTTTTCAGACTTGCCGACGATGCGTTGGGCGCTCCCGTTTCAGAACAGGAGCTACCCGAATGTTTACACACGACACGCAAGCATCACGACCAGTACTATAAACTCTCTTTTACCTTCGATCACGCCTTGTATGACGAGGTCATTGAGTCAATCGATCTGTATATTGTGCACCGGGAAATCTACCGCGTCAGTCACACCTTTAGCGAATCCAAAGGACTCAATGATGCTAAAATTTCCGAAATAGCACAAGACTACCATCTGGTACTGCTCACCAATGACATTGCTTTTAAAATTGCCGCACAAATTAAGGGGATTGCAGCGCAGAGCATTCGCAACGCCCGCGTTGAACATCCCGAAAAAATTACCTTTGCCCATACCTACCATTACAGTCGCGAACCCTCTGTCAAAAAAGATACTCACCACAATTTTGAACAACTGACTTTTATTCAGGAGGCTGCCGGTCAAAACAGTGAAATTTATGAAACCGGCATTCAGAAATATGCCCTTGCCCTTAACAATACCCTGGAGTGGTGCGACTTCGACAAACGTTTCGGAGAGTTTTTTGACGAGATGCTGGTACGACCCATTAATTTGGAGCAAAAATTTTATTTCTGCATGCTGACGCATCCGCAAAACCACATAACCGTTGTGGCCGGCGCTACCGGTTCCGGCAAGACACTGATGGCACTACAAGCAGGTTTGGAACTCTATAACGAGGGGGTCGTTGAGGGCATTGTCTATGCCCGAAATACTGTCACCTCCAACGATCAGCAAGCCGAACTGGGCTTTCGCAAAGGTGATGAAGAGCAGAAGTTGGGTTATTTCATGTACCCACTTTATGCAGCAATTAATTTTACTATTGAAAACCAGACCCGACACTCCATTGACTCACAAATTGAGTACACCGGTATGACCAATTCCGTCAAGCGGGAAAATGCAACAGAACACTTTATGACAAAGCACCACATTGAGGTCATGGACATTGCGCACATGCGCGGCACAACGATCTCACGAAAATTTGTCATTATTGATGAGGCGCAAAATATAACAATGCATGAGGCAAAGGCTGTTATAACAAGAATGGGAGAAGGGTCAAAGTTAATTTTACTACCTGCAGTATAATGCCACACAATATCATCAAAGGGGAAGTTTATGGATGCATTAAAAAAATATTTAGACTCGCATAGTCAAGATGAACTGCACCCCTCGGAGATCGCCAATCTTTTAAAAGATCTGAACGAGAAGGATTTTGAAGAGGCGATCTCTCTTATTCCCAAAGAGATCATTGCCGATGTGGCACT
>QNZR01000026.1 GCA_003978475.1 Sulfurimonas sp. | reverse complement strand
TAAGTTTGGTTCTAAAAACTCTTCTATTTTTTCTCTATTTTGAGCATATTTAGTGCTCAAATCCAGGTTCAGTCTTTGTGAAATCGTGGCAATACTTTTTTGTGGATACTGTATCAATGCATTAAAATCAATAAAAACTCTATCATATTCTCTGCTATATTTTTCAGCCAATAAAAAATAAAATGCCCACAAAAGCATTCCTTTTTCCATACTTATACCGTCTCTTTTATTCAAAGAACTTGCGACTTCTACCGGGTTCCGATAAGGAAGAATAATTCTAATACTTACATTTAGCTCTTCAAGCACTTTTTTGTATATGGGAAACAGCAGAGCCAGCCGGGGGTCTTTAATAGCAAAAATATTACTAAATTCAAACTCCTGTTTGATGATAGCTTTTAATGTGTCCATTTCTTCAACATGTTGAAGTTTTTCTTCATTATAAAATACATCATCCCATGAACTGTCACATTGAGAAAGAAGGGCTTCATTGACTTTAAATAATTTGTCATTCTCAAAATATCCTTTTTCATTGGCAAAATTAGCCTTCATCAGTGTAGTGCCAAGATAAACATCAAGCAAATTCAACACACCGGTCAAAGCACTGGTACCGCTTCGATGCATTCCTAAAACCAATATGCATGTTTGTGTCATAAACCTATACCTTTTTCTCTATTAACAGCCATGTATGATTATTGGGGTGCTGCTCATCGAGTCTGCGGCATACAAACCCGTATTGCGTCACAATATCACTGAGATACTCAAAACGGTAACGGACACAAGCCGGGTACACCCATTCGTCTCCTTCATAATTCTCATCTCCTTCTATAAAAGAGGCCAAAAACTTAAAATTGTCGCTGCTGACATGTGAGAGGTTTTTAAGACACGTGTGTATCTGGGCACTTGATGCATGCGTAAATATGGATTGTGCCAATGCAAAATCAAATGTTGTGTTAAATGCTGCAAAGTCAAATGCTGTAGTATATATAAACTGTGGCTTTTTAAGTGTGACAATACCCCGTCCCAATTCATGATATATCCCATCATCAACCAACCATTTTTCCGGTTCAACACCATAATAGTTATGCTCAAGCAAATAGATAATAAACAGCCTTCCGCCTCGTAAACTGCCGCATCCAATATCCAGAAGCCTGTGATGTTCTCTCAGTCCGTATTTCGTTAGCAAATTAAACTGCATTGCCGAGACAAGATCATATTTTTCCGGTGGTCCGATAAAAGCACGATAATGATCATCTCCGGCTTTCAAATCCGGCTCAAGTTTTTGCTTTTTTTTGAAAAAATTTAACATCACTCTATTCTACCTTCTAATTTCATATCAACAATACCATTCATCTGTTTGTTGAAGTGACTGCCAATTTTTATCATATACACATCTTTGATACGTGCCATAAATTCATTATGATCATTCAGGACACCGGCGGTTAAAAAGTACTCCCCCTGCAAAAGATTACATGTAAAATGCCATTTTACCGTTATTTTATCTGTTTTTATACTCTCAAAAGTGTTAAATTTTGGATAATTTCCCGATACGAGGTTCACGCCGTTTTTCATATGTAATGACATACCAAAAATAACTTTTTTTAAGCTATTGTCCGCAAAGTTAACGCAATAGCGATAAATATACTCCTCACCCTGCGTCAGAACATTCACTTCCCTTCCCTCCGGCGTGGTTATTTTCACATCGCTAATTTTAGCTCCGTTCTCATCATAGACAATCGTTGACTTTGGCTTGAGCGAAGCATCGTAAAAGGCTTCGGTCTCCAATGCCGGTTTAATGGTAGGTACCGTCTCGCCGGCATGAGGTACATGAGATGCCTTATTTTGCAAGGCAACAAGTTCTTGAGCAATCACCTCTTTGTCAATCTGTTTTTTATTTGCATTTTTCATATAAAGTCCGGTGACAAGCTTGGGTTCGGCATCAATAATTTTCTCGGCGTTGCTAATCCAAATGGCACGGCTGCACAGTGTTACAATGCTCGCTTCACTATGACTGACAAACAGTATGGTAGCGCCCGCTTCTCGAATCTGTTCCATCTTTGCAAAACATTTTCTCTGAAATGCCGCATCACCGACGGCAAGCGCTTCATCTACAATTAAAATATCCGGCTCAATCGTAATGGCAACTCCAAAAGCCAACCGCGCTTTCATACCGCTGCTATAGGTTTTTAAAGGCTGATGAATAAACTCACCAAGCTCTGAAAATGCAATAATTTCATCAATTTTAGCATCGGTCTCTCTTCGACTCATACCGTTAATGGAGGTATTGAGATAAATATTTTCCAAACCGCTCATTTCCGGATGAAAACCGGCACCCAACTCTAAAATAGCCGATACTTTTCCATGAACCAGGACTCGCCCCTGTGTCGGTGTCAATACACCGGTAATAATTTTAAGGAGTGTCGATTTACCGCTGCCGTTTCTGCCGATAATTCCTACCGTCTCTCCTTTTTTTATCTCAAAACTGATATCTTTCAGGGCATAGAAATCTTGATGATAGCTTTGATTAAAAGGATGCAGAGCCTCTTTAAGCCGGTCGATGGGTTCTCGGTACAGCTTGTATATCTTGCTGAGATTTTGTACTTTGATGGCACTGTGTTTACTCATTACAACACATCTCCAAAATGCGGTCGCAACCTTTTAAATACAATAGCACCGGCAATGAAAAAGAGTGAGCTCATGGCTAAAAAATAGAGTGTCACACCCGGTGTCTGCCAAAACCACACCTGCTCAATAAAAATATCTCTAAAGCCTTCAACAATATAATACGCCGGATTAAGCTGTACAATCCACTCATAGCGTTGCGGCACCATGTCAATATTCCAAAATATCGGTGTCGCCCAAAAACCCATCTGGATAATGACACCCATAATGTTACCGATATCTTTAACGAACACCTTCAGTGAAGCCGTCATCCATGAGATGCCCAGTACCAAAAACATGGAACAGAAAATATAATAAGGCAGTTGCAGCCAGTAGAGGGTCGGTGTCATGCCGTACAGCACACATGCCACCATGAGAAACAGCACCAGCCCCATATGAATCATCAGGGCTGAGCCGATTTGAACCAAAGGTAAAATACTCACTCTAAAAGCTACCTTTTTAACTAAAAATGCATTATTGGTAATGGCATCGGTTCCGGACAACAGGGCACTAGAGAGAAAGAACCATGGAATCATGCCGCAAATAAGCCATAAAAAAAACGGGGTATCATCCGCCAGCGGTGTGGCACGAAACCCATAGGTAAAGACAAACCAGATGACCAGCATAAAAACAAAAGGCTGCACAAACGCCCACACCAACCCCAGATATGAGCCCAGATACTGTTTACGAAATTCATTTTTTATGAGCGTTAACAATAGACTGCGACTTTGCACTATATGCTTAATAAAACGATAAAACTCTTTAATATATCGCACCGTCATCTGTCTTTAGAGACCGAAAAATCCGATTTGTTGACCCCCGTTTTTGTGCCTGCTGCCCCCATCAGTTCCCTTCTGTATCAAAGTCATGTTAGTGTACCTTGAAAATACTCAAAAAAAGCTTACAATATTTTTAGTGGGAATATATTCTTAAGCAATATTGGTAAATACCTCTTGTACATCATCGTCTTCTTCAATTTTCTGAAGCATCTTATCGACCTCCTGCTGCTGCTCGTCATTCAACGTAATGGGCGTATTGGCAATGCGTTGCAAGTTGGCCTTGGTAAGGGCAATATGTAAGGTTTCAAAAGCATCATTGAGCGATCCGAAATCTTTATAGTCTGCTGTTACCAGAACAATCCCGTCCTCTTCTTCAATCTCTTCCAAACCGGCATCAATAAGCTCAAGTTCCAACGCTTCCAAATCCATATCTTCGGTTTTATTAAATTCAAAAATTGCTTTACGGGAGAACATAAATTCCAAAGACCCTTTTTTAAGCATTTCGCCGCCGTTTTTGTTAAAATGATTTTTAATATTGGCCACCGTACGGGTATTGTTGTCGGTTGCGCACTCTACAAAAACCAGAACACCGTGAGCTCCTTTGCCTTCAAAAGTGACTTCAAGCATATCACCGGCATCTTTTGCCGTAGCGCGCTTAATAGCCGCTTCAATATTGTCTTTGGGCATATTTTCCGCTTTGGCGTTTAAAATTGCCGTGCGCAGGCGTGGATTCATATCCGGGTCACTGCCCCCCTCTTTTGCCGCCATGGTAATGACTTTACCC
This sequence comes from Sulfurimonas sp., assembly GCA_003978475.1. Lineage (GTDB taxonomy): Bacteria > Campylobacterota > Campylobacteria > Campylobacterales > Sulfurimonadaceae > QNZR01. The sequence goes on along the minus strand of QNZR01000026.1, from coordinate 2,420 downwards.
AATTTTGGAAACAGTTTTGACATGGCTCCCCAACGTTTTAATTTTGAAGCTTTCCGATATTCAAATGCTCTTCCCATGGTTTCCCTTAAAGTGTTTTTATGGCATTATACAGAAATTTCAATATGATGTCATACATCACTTTAGAGGAGTCCTTATGGACAATTTTTCAACCGAAGGCACTAAAATATTGGTACTCTTGGGAATTGCTGCCGTTTTCTTTTTGATTTTACGACAAAAAAAAGAGAAATAGCACACCATTAAGAGCGCAGTAATTTTTTTTTCATTATAATAAAACCCAACACTAAGAATTCACGAAACTGGCAAATATGAAACAACTGCTTCTATGGTACTTACTTTTTTTGACGTTACCACACGCCGAAGGTATGGCCGTCTCTCTCAATTTTGAAGGCATGGGCAATACACCCGTTCCCGTAGCCGATTTTTACGAGAGTACGTACGGCATTACGTTTAGTAGCAATGTCGGCGCCTACAACCATACCGATTACGAGTTTTCCAATGAAGCATCTGCCCCAACCATTGTTTTTTCGCTGACCTCACCCTTTCAGATGTACAAACCTTCCGGATTTACCGACGCGCTCTCCTTTTTTTATTCGGCAAAAAATCACTCGCCTATTGTAATTTACAATGCAGAAGGTGCGGTTTTAGCCGCGACGACTCTTCCGCCGACCCCCAATACTCCCAATGCATGGGAGCATATTATCATCCCGTTTGAAGGGATTGCAACCCGAGTTGAGTTTGCCTACATCACCCTCTATGACAACATCCAGATCGGAGCGGTTGGCGTACCTCTTGGTTCTGAGACAGCCTACCTGTTATTGGTGCTCCTACTCTTTGCCCTCTCATTAAAATACATGTATCAACCGCGCCATGCCTAAAACAGAACATGGCACCATTAAAAGGTTTGTTGTTTTATATATTATCTACATGCTGCTGGCATTTATGCTCATTGAATACGAAGGAGTCAAAAATTTTTTACATCTTGATGCCATCTATACCGGAAGTGTCGTCTGGCTCAGCACCCACCTTATTGCACTTTTAGGTATTGACGTTACTGCTAGCGGGGCTTTTTTACATCTTAAAAATGCCATTATGGAGGTCAAATTCGGCTGTAACGGCTTGGAGGCTATTTTGCTCTACTGCGCCGCGGTACTTGCCTTTCCGGCATCATGGAAACAGAGACTGTGGGGCATACTGCTCGGCTCTATGTTGCTTCAGATCTTCAATCTCCTGCGCATTGCGCTACTGGCATGGGTGTTGGAATACCACTACGGTATATTCGATATCATGCATGAGTACATCACTCAAAGCATCATGATTGCCATTGCCTTTGTTGTTTTCTTACTATATTTACAGTATGTCACCGATGAAACCGCTGATTCGCAATAATATTCTTGCTGTTTTTCTTTACTTTCTGGTGAGCTTTGCTCTCATCCTTCCCTTATGGCTTCAGGTCAATACTCTCTACAATCACACCCTCACCAATATTGTCTTTCATCTGGCCGCACTCAAATATGAGCTCACCATCACCCAGACACATATTCAGGACAAGGAGATTGTATTTAGTTTTGAAAACAGCACCCCCATTAAAGATTTTAACGATCGCATGCGGGTCATTAATGCACATGTCACACTCCATACCGGCTCCGTCACCTTTAATGTTCCCATGACACTCGCCCTGCTCCTGGCATTGACCTTCTCCTTTCGTGCCCCCCGAAAAAAGAAAATGGCACTCATCGCAAAAAGTATGCTGCTGCTGTTTCTTTTGCACGTGGTAACGCTCTATGTGATTACGCTTTCGACACTGATTCAGTCTGCCGAAAGTTCCGCACTGATGCACTTTTACCTCAATCGTTTTTATCTGCCGCGTGAGTTCATTTTCAATACGGCCTCCATACTCAACAGTTATGCCGCACGCTTTGAGCCTTTTTTGCTGGCGATTTTTGTCTGGTGGACACTCCAGAGCATCAAAAACAAATACCCCGCCTCCTAAGTTCCGGCAGACCGTTGCAGCAAATATGCGGCAAATTCAAAATCTAACGCATCATCAATATCGACAGAGGCTTCCCGCGACATTTTAAAGGCCACAATATTGTTCGGAATTATCACACGTTTTTCTTGCAGCAGTCGTTCGATTTTGCAAATATAAATGGCTCCGTTAAGCCGGTAATAAGTCGGCAGATCCTGAGCACGTCGATGGCACAATGCCGCATCTAAAAACCCCTCCATACTCTCATTTTCAGGCAAGGTATTGCTCCACAGCGGCGAGTGCTCCATCTCACATACCGAAACGACCGCATCGGCACCGTGTCGGTGTAACTGTTCAATGGCTGCATCAATGTGATGGGCTTGGCGCAATGGTGAGGTCGGCTGTAACAAGACCACATAATCATACGACGACT
>QNZR01000127.1 GCA_003978475.1 Sulfurimonas sp. | reverse complement strand
ATTGTTTGTCATACAAACCTGAATACAGGTCTCTTAAAGCCCTATATTTCCCCGTTTTTTTAGCTTTTTTTCTCTGCTTAAGTGTAGAAAACTAACTCAAATACCCTGTGATTTTGTAATTTCTAAAAGAAGATGGAACTTATTATAAACATTAACCAATATTTATGTTAAAATACAGCCATATTTCATATCTAGCTCTTTAAGGTTCATATAGCAATGATTACATGGATGCAACGTCATAAAAAATATCTCATAATTACGATGTGGATTTCAACCATCGCATTTATCGGGGCAGGTTTTGTCGGTTGGGGACAATACAGTTACGGAGACAAGGCCTCTGCTATCGCCAAGGTGGGTGATATTCCCGTCTCCAATGCCGATCTACAAAAAAGCTACAGTAGACTCTACGCGCAATATGCCCAGATATTTCAAGGCAATTTTGATGAAGAAAAAGCCAAGCAGTTTGGCTTGCAAAAGCAGGCAATGCGACAGCTGATTGACGAAGCACTCATGCTAAATCTTGCCCAAAGCTATAGTCTTCGCGTCAGTGATGAAGAGCTGTTACGCGAGATTCAAAGTCAAAACGTCTTTCAAAATAACGGGGTCTTTGACAAAGATATTTACCAAAAAACACTCAAGCAAAATCATCTCACCATGAAAAGCTACGAGGATGATGTCAGAAAATCACTGTTAATTCGAAAGCTTCTTGTCCTTTTTGCTCCTGAAGCGCTGCCCCTTGAAGAGGAGTTACTCAGTAGTGCTCAGGGGATCCAGGATACCATCGGCTATAAAATTCTCGGTGCCGATATGGTTGAGGTCACCCTCTCTGATGACAACCTGCGACAGTATTGGGAAGCACACAAAAATGAATATATGACCCTGCCTTTATACAAGGTATCCGTTGTCAAGCAGACACGCATAGCCTCCCATGCCACAGAAAAAGACCTTCTGGCATATTATAACGAGAACAAGCATGACTTTAGAGACGGCGAGGGAGCCATCATGGACTTTGAAGCGGCACGTTCTAAAGTACAGGACGCTCTTGATGATAAAACAACTAAAAAAGCCGCGCTAAAAAAATACATTAATTTCAAAAAAGGTAAACTTGATCCCGCTGTTGCAGTCGAACAGGTGGCGCTGGACAGCTCCAGCAACCTACTGGATGCCGATGTATTTAAAGAAATCACCGAGCTAAGCCTGCAAAAACCTTTTCTAAAACCTCGAAAATCCGGTGATTCGTACATCATTGTCAAACTTGAAGCAGTTGTTGAACCGCAGACAAAAAGTTTTGAAGAGGCAAAAGCAGCCGTAGCGATCGCCTATAAAGAGAGTCAAACCGCCCGATTACTACAAGAACTTGCTACCCAAACACTAGCTGAGTTTACCGCCGCAAAAACGCTCACCGTGACCCCGGAACAAATACCCGAGATTGACGGATTGACACCGAAAGAAGCCTCTGTGCTGGTAAAGGCCATTTTTAACAAACAGGACAAACGGGGATTTATCACATTAAGTCATGAAAAAATCGTTCTATACGATATTTTGGAACAAAAATTGCTTAACACATCTATAACAGATCAGGAAAAAAACGTTATTCAACTTAAAGAAGAACTACTTAATCGAGGGCTGATTCAAGAACTTGAGAGTGTGTATCCTGTAGAAATGTATGTGAAAGGATTGTAGCTTTGAGCAGAACGGTTTTAGCTATTGACATCGGCTCCACCAAAGTATGTGCCATCATCGCCGATATCGGTGATGACAATGATATCAAAGTTACCGGCGCCGGCGTTTCCAAAGCACAGGGTCTGAAAAAAGGCAGCATTACCAATATTGAACTCGCTTCCAAATCTATTAAAAATGCACTCAATGATGCTCGACGCGTCTCGGGAGGGGCTATTGAAAATGCCATTGTCTCTATTTCCGGAGCCTATACCAAAAGTTTAAATTCCAGCGGGATTGTCAATATTATCAATAAAGAGATCGGCATTAAAGAGATTGAGCGCGTCATGCATACCTCTTTATATAATGCCAACATTCCTAATGATTACGAAGTACTTCACACCCTGCCTTACAATTTTAAAGTTGACGATCAGGACTTTATTGAGGATCCTTTGGGAATGAATGCATCGCGTCTTGAAGTTGAAACCCATATTATAACTACACAAAAATCCAATCTTCATAATTTGAGAAAAGCAGTAAAAGCTGCCGGTGTCGAGGTTGAAAATATTATATTGAGCGGGTATGCTTCAGCCATTGCTACGCTTAATGAAGATGAAAAAGAGTTAGGAGTTGCCGTCATTGATATGGGAGGCAGCACCAGCAATCTTGTGATTCACTCAGGAAACTCCATTCGCTACAATGACTTTTTGGGTGTCGGGTCCAACCATATTACCAATGACCTTTCCATGGCACTGCATACCCCGCTCAATGTTGCCGACAGTGTCAAAATGACCTATGGCTCACTCCATACCCCAACCAACGATCTTATTGAGCTGCCCATCATCGGTGATGAAAACTCCACACATGAAGTCTCTTTAGAAGTTGTTCACAACGTTATTTATGCCCGTGTTGAAGAGACCTTAATGATTATTGCCCAATCACTTGAAAAGAGTGGATTAAAAGAACATATCGGTGCCGGAGTCGTACTAACCGGAGGCTTTACCAAGATGGACGGCATACGTGAACTCGCTGTTGCCATTTTTGACAATATGCCGGTACGTTTGGCAAAACCTATTGAGATGGACGGACTGTTTGACACCTTGCGTGACCCGGCCTACTCCGGTGCTGTCGGACTCATTCGCTATGCCGCAGGAAAGTACTCCCCCTACGAAATTGATGTCAATAAAAAAATGCGTCACTCCAATGAAAACCCGATTGAAACCGAAGCGGTCTCACTGGATGATATCAATAGCAATCCGGTCGCAATGGAGCCTCCGGAAGAAGAAATTTTTGACATTAAAAATGAACTGACATCACTCCCGGAAAAAAAACACAAAAAGGGTGATGATATTGGAGTATTTAGCAAATTTTGGAATTGGATCACCCAATTATTTTAAGCAACTAAAGGAGAGTAAAGCATGGAACCATTTAAAATAGAAGAGTCGGTACCGTTAACCGGTGCTCGAATTATAGCAGTCGGTGTCGGTGGCGGTGGCGGCAATATGATTGGGCATATGCTTAATGAAAATGTTGCCGGAATTGAGATGGTATTGGCAAACACCGATGCTCAGGTGCTCGATGTCGCCGCAGGCGCTACAAAAATTCAACTAGGTGCCAAGCTGACTAAAGGTTTGGGTGCGGGTATGAAACCCGAAATCGGTCGTGACTCGGCTCTGGAGAACTATGAAGATATTCGTGCCCAGCTTGAAGGTGCCGACATTGTTTTTATTGCCGCAGGGCTTGGAGGAGGTACCGGTACGGGTGCGGCTCCGGTTATTGCACAAATTGCCAAAGAGGTCGGTGCACTCACCATTTCCGTGGTGACCAAACCTTTTGGTTTTGAGGGTCGCAAACGCCTTAAGCTGGCTGAAGAAGGACTACAGGAACTCAAAGAAGCGAGTGACTCCATTGTTGTTATTCCCAATGACAAACTACTCTCCATTATTGACCGAAAACTGGGCATGCGAGAGAGTTTTAAAATTGTTGACAGTGTCCTGGCGCAAGCCGTCAGCGGTACCTCAGGTGTTATTTTGGCCAGTGGTGATAATGATATCAACCTTGACTTTGCCGACTTGAAAACCGTTATGAGCCATCAGGGTATGGCTCTTATGGGTGTGGGTGAATTTCAAGGTGAAAATGCCGCCTACGAAGCCATTAAAAGCGCCATAGAATCACCACTGCTGGACAATATGTCCATTAACGGTGCCATGGGGGTTCTGGTACATTTTAACATGCACCCGAACTTCTCCATGATTGAATTGAGTGAAGCAATGGAAGTTGTTCATGAAAGTGCCGATGAAGAGGCTGAAGTTATTTTTGGTACGACTTCTGATGAGACTCTACCTGAAGATTTTGTAAAAATCACACTGGTTGCCACGGGTTTTGAAAGTGAGAAAGTCAACACAACCTTCACTAAAAAAGAGCCTGAGGTTGAAAAACCTCAGGTGGTACGACGCCCTAAGCTGGTTGTCGGCGGTGATGTGAGTGAGGACTTTCTCGAAATCCCAACCTATATGCGTCAACAAAGAGACTAAGCACACTGCTGAATGTCTGCTTTTGAAAAGCTTGTTAAAGCCAAAACTCTCCTCGGCTTAAACGAGCGTGCCACCCTCAAAGAGGTCAAACTCAAATATAAGCATCTCATTCAACAATGGCATCCCGATAAACATCCTGATAATCCTCAGCATGCCACACGCATCAGTGCACAGATCAATGAAGCCTATACCACCGTACTGCGCTATATTCAAGAGTATGAATTTCCTTTTGATGAAGAGCATCTGAAACAAAAAACGTTTACTCATGATGAGTGGTGGGAGCATCGTTTCGGTACTAAAAAGGATACGATCTAGTCAAACTGTATGGGTCCTTTCGATGAGGAGTTAATGAACTGCTGTACCACCGGATTACTCGAGTGGCGAAAGGCATCTTCATCTCCAAATGCAATAATCTTGCCATCAAAGAGCATGGCAAATTTATCGCCCGCTTTAAAGGTTTCGGAGACATCATGACTAATGAGTACCGAGGTCACATTAAGATCATGCTGCAGAGTTCGAATCATCTGCGTAATCAGATCACTGGTCACCGGGTCAAGCCCCGATGTCGGCTCATCATATAAAATAATGCTCGGCTCCAGCGCCAGTGTTCGTGCCAATCCCACACGTTTACGCATTCCCCCGCTTAGCTCTTCAGGAAAAAGTGTTTTAACGACAGCGGGTTTTAAACCGACCATGCTAAGCTTTTCGTCAACCAGCTTTTCGACCTCTTTTCGTCCTAAATCTTTTTGATGTTCTCGAATGGGAAACGCGACATTATCTTCAATATTCATACTGTCAAAGAGTGCCCCGTTTTGAAAGAGGAAGCCGACTTTCTTGCGAATTTGCAGAAGTGTTTTCTCATCCGCACCGTTGACTTTAATGCCATCAACAAAAATATCCCCGCTTGTGGGCTGAAGCAGTCCGACAATGTGTTTGATAATAGTCGATTTTCCGCCACCCGAAACACCAAAAATGGCGGTCGTCTCATGGGCGGGAATTTCCAAATTGACCCCTCGCAAAATTTCACGATCCCCAAAACGTTTATGGACATCTCTAAAAACTATCATACTTTCACCACACGTAGCAGCATAACACGACGACAAAAGAGTACGCCAAGTGCCAGTGCCAAAATTTTAAAATCGAGCTCACTGGCTTTATGTAACGCATCAAACGCATCACTCATAGTCGCTTCCGCGCCCAATGCCTGCATCTGTAAAATTTTAGGTGCGTAAACACCACTGAACATCAATGACGTGCCCAAGACTACCAGTGCCGCAATTTGTGCGACGGCATCGCGGCGCAATGCACGATACTCCCAAGCTTCGTACACCACCACAATGATGCTTAGTGCATAAGTCCAGTAAGAGAAACGATGAAAGATCTCTCCCATAAGCATTCCCTCATTGTAATGATCCAACAGTGCCATACTCAAATAGTGTTCCGAGTTAAAAATGACCGATGCGACAATAATGCCCAACACTAGAACAGCACCCAGGCTTGCGCCCAAAATAAGCAGGTATGCCAATTCAACATAAATATGATTTCTTCTATTCATTTTCTAACCTTAATATTAATCCCCGATCAAACCCTGCATAATCACTATAAAATTCTAATGATTGTATCTTAAAATCACTAAGATATGCTTCAATCGCCGTTTTTTGATCATAGCCTATTTCACATGTAAAAAGCGGAATGTGACGCTGCTGCACCGCTTCGAGCAATTTTTGAATCATCTCATCACCGACTTCCCCACCAAAAAGTGCCGTGTCGGGTTCATAGGCAAGATTGGGCTCCAGCGCGGTATGGTTGGCAATATAAGGCGGGTTGGAGACCAGCACATCTATGGGCTCACACACACTACAAAGCAGATCTCCCTGTCGCAATTCAATACGATCTTCCAAACCGTAACGCGCAATGTTATGCCGGGCAACCGCTAATGCATCGTTACTAATATCGATACCTATAAAATGGGCATTGGGCATATGCTGCGCCAAAACAATACTGATAATACCGCTGCCAATTCCCACTTCAACCACCGTAAGCACTGCCTCACTGTCAACCTGTAACAGCGTCTGTTCAACTAACAGCTCCGTCTCGGGTCGGGGAATCAGGGCACCGGGTTGAATAAAAAAGTTCCGGGAATAAAAACTGACTTCACGACAAAGATACTCCAGAGGCTCATTGGAAGCGCGTCGTTGTATCCACTCCATAAGCAGTGGTGTCGCCTCAATAGTACGTTGTGCCTCACTCATCAGCCAGAGCTGATCCTGTTTAAAAAAAGCACGCAACAATAGCTCTGCCTCACGCCTGGGAGACGCACAGGCAATATCTTTTAGAGCCAGTGCAATCCACTCAACCCACTCATTTAACGTACGTGTGTCGGACATTCACCCTCTAATGCACTGCTTGAACCACAATAAATATCGACACCCAGCTCTTTAAAGCGCTCCAATACCGGCGGATGGGTATAGTAGAAGAAAATA
>QNZR01000060.1 GCA_003978475.1 Sulfurimonas sp. | reverse complement strand
CAGATATGTCACTTTACCATGCCAAAGAGCACGGTCGTAACCAGGTGGTCTGTTATGATGAAAGTCTTTTTCGCAATCATAATATGAAAAATCAATTTTAGTGGCGTATATGGTGATCTATCTGGCTATAATATGCGCATCAATTTACATGTAAAAGGCGGGCATTGAAAAAAGTATTTCAACTTCAACAAGACAACAAGCACCCCGATCGTGTTCTGGAATCGATCAAGCATGAGGTTCGCAAGTATGTCAAGCGAGAACGTAAAAAAACGCTTCCCAAGGAGGCCGTTTTTTGGGATTTCGACTGTCGCTTCGGGGCAACGGAAGAGGCTGCTAAAGTGCTCACTTTCTCGGAGTTAATGACAGCATTAGAGCATGCCAAAGCAGACCGGTGGCAGAGATGTTATGTGGAAATCATAGCGCGTGCAGCCGCCAAGAGTACTAGGAAAGACGACACGTTGTTAAGCTAAAACTATTCTATACGTTCCTGTTCTTTTCGTTTCTGCTTCATTTTAAGTTTGGCAAGAGCGCGCATATCTTCGGCACCGTCGCTCTCATCTACAATCTCTACACCTAAAATAGTCTCAATACAATCTTCCAGGGTCAAAATACCTTCTGTCTGATCGTAATTGTCACGCACAAGGAACATGTGGTCTTTTTTGGCAATGAAAAGGTCTAGCGCTTTGGAGACCGGAATGTTCTCATTAATCGTGTAAATGTCTTTTTTAATCGAACCAATACTTACCGTGTCGTCTTGAATGGCCTGTTGGAAAATCTTTTTTGTCAGGACAATACCGGTGACATCTTCGATGGAGTTGTTATAAACGGGAATGCGGGAAAATTTAAAAATATCACCTTGAGTGGCAATGACCTCTTTAATAGGCATGTTTTCATCAAGAGCAAAGACAACACTGCGCGGTGTTAAGACATTTTCAACTTTAATTTTGTCCAGGTTTAAGATATTTTCAATAACATCAGACTCTTTTTCATCAATGACACCGTCATCTTCACTCAGTAACATACTTTCGAGCAGTTCATCTTTGGTCAGGGTATTGATATTTTCCTTACCTTTTGAAATTCTGTCGGTTACAAAGAGTGTGGTTAAAATAATCGGATAGGTTATCCAGATAAAAATACGAATAATTTGCGCGCTTATCGGAGCCAGCTGTTTCCAGTATATGGCGCCGATAGTTTTAGGAATAATTTCAGAGAAAAACAAAATGGCAAATGTCAGTACAATAGAGATATAGACTACGGCATCATTGCCAAAAATGGAAGCAGCCTGTGCCCCGACGGCAGCAGCACCTAAAGTGTTGGCAATGGTATTTAAAATGAGAATGGAAGCAATGGATTTGTTGATGTTCAGCTTATGCAAACGTAGTAGTTTGCCAATGCTTGGACGCTGTTTTTCCAAAACCAAAATGTATGACATATTGATGGACAGTAGTACCGATTCTAAAATGGAACATAAAAATGAGACGCCAACAGCTAAGAAAAAGTAGAGTAGTAAGAGATCCATTGAGTTGTAAAAATCCTTATGTATTGGTAAAATAGTGCCGCATTATAGTATGAACTCACTAATGAATAACTTCATTTTGGAATTATTTGGAGAATATTGCCTTTATCTAAGGTTAAATTTTATAGTAAAACGGTGGCTATGCATTGTTTTTTATGCCAAAAACAAACTGCATCGCGCCATAATAATACGATTTGAGAGCTAGATGTAGAAGATTAGTTGTATTTTAGAGTCGAGGTGGTATAATCGCCAAATTTAATACAAATGGATAAAACAGATGTACGGTATATTTGAAGATGAAGATGATATTTTCATGGGGTCTCCCAAAAGTAAATTTTTAGAGATTGTTTATAACGCAAATCGTAATATTGCAGAAGCAGAGTTATTGCAGATGGTGGAGCGTATTGCCGCATTAGAACTGTTACTTGAGGAGCGTGGTGTGGATGCCGATGAGCTTGAGAGACTACTGAAAACCCTGGTGTTTGAGAAAGCCGCCGAAATTGATGTGGCAACAAAGAATATTTATATGGATACCGTCGGAAAAATTCTTTCGCAAAGCGAGTAATCAGTACCCATGATACGCGCACTCCTGCTGTTCTCTTTGTTGCTGTGTCGTACCGGCAGTGCCGATGAGTGGACACCCGTAAAAAGTGTTTCATTGGCCAAAGATCAGCTGGAGCGTATTGTTGTCAAGAATGCTGCTTTAAAAAGGATGTTTGAGTTTCGATGGACACTTTATGCTAACGATACTCTGGTGGTATTGCGTTCTTATGATGATGTCGTAGCACAACATGTATTGCGAAAAGAGCATAAAAATAAAAGTTTTCGAGTCATCCTTTTTTCTGAAGGAGGGCGTCATAGGATGCCCCCTTATCTCATAGTAACTTTTAGATATTTTGATTTTAAGACAAAACAGGCGCTTTTTGATATCTATTTAAGTGATGATGATGAACGTGTCGCGTTGAAATTTTTACAGGAGACAATATAGGCAATGATAGAACAGGTAGAGAATGATATTAAAAATCTTGTGCATCAAATCGACTATAGTAACGTTACGCGGCTATTTGACGCTTTAAGCGGCGGTAAGCGTCTTCGTGCCAAACTGGTGCTAAAAATTGCGGCATCCTCGGAGAACTCCGTACGTCTTGCCGCAATTATTGAACTGATTCATGCGGCAAGCCTGCTGCATGATGATGTTATAGATGAAGCATCTGTGCGTCGGGGTGTGCCTTCGGTAAATGCGACAGAAGACAGTAAGACTGCCGTAATGCTTGGTGATGTGCTTTACTCCAAGGCATTTAGCGAACTGGTGCATTTTGAATCCGCCATTGCCTCGTGTATTGCCCATTCTGTCACCTCTCTTTCTGTCGGGGAGATGATGGATGTCGCGATGGCATCACACTTTAACAGCGATGCCGATGCGTACTTGAACATGCTCTACTTAAAAACGGCAACGCTCATGGAAGCTGCTGCCACGGCAGCGGCTCTTTTGGCACAAAAAGATGCAACCGCCTATGGGGTTTACGGAAAAAATCTGGGACTCTCTTTTCAAATTATTGATGACATTTTAGATATTGTTTCCGATGAAGCTACATTGGGAAAACCGGCAATGAACGACTTTGTTGAAGGCAAGTGTACGCTGCCGTATATCTATCTTTACGACGCACTCAACCGTCGTGACAAAGAGCGTTTGAAAGATTGCCATGCCAGAGAACTTGCACCCGGGGAAGGGGCATGGATTCGTGCCAGGATGGAGGAGCACCACAGTATTGAAAAAGCGTATGCTCTTGCCAGAAAACTGAGTGATGAAGCGATTACAAGTGTCAAGGATGATCGTGAGCTTGTTGCCGTGATTGAAACCATGATGAAGAGACGTTATTGATGCACTATCTTATTATTAGTTTTACCCATAAAAACTCTACTCTGGCTATTCGTGAAAAGCTGGCATACCCCGACGAAAATCATAAAGTTGGGTGTCTGGAAAAGCTCAACTCCGTCTCTAGTATTGAGGAGTCCATTTTACTTTCTACATGTAATCGTATGGAGATCTTCTGTTATTGCAGTGATCTTGAATCGGCAAGTGAGCATATTTTTACCCTGTTAAACAGTCGTTCGCACATTGCGATTGATGAACTGAAAAGTCGTTCGGACATTTTTGATGACAAAGGAGCGATCTATCATCTGTTTAGTGTTGCGAGCTCTTTGGATTCTTTGGTTGTCGGTGAAACACAAATTGCCGGACAGCTTAAAGATGCCTTTCGCTTTGCGTACGACAACGGCTTTTGCAAACATGAGCTTTCCCGTGCCATTCACTATGCTTTTAAGTGTGCCGCCGAGGTGCGAAATTCAACCAATATTTCTTCAAATCCCGTCTCTATTGCCAGTGTTGCCGTTGCACAAATCAGTAAAGAAGCCGAAGATCTTGAAGGTAAGCGCGCTTTGGTTATTGGTGCTGGAGAGATGTCCTCGCTGACGGCAAAACATCTCATTTCTCACGGCGTTGAAGTGACGATGATGAATCGTACCCGCAGTAAAGCAGAAGCGATTGCTAGAGAGTACGGCACCAAAGTACGCGATTTTGAAGAACTTCATGATGCCGTCAATGAGTATGAGCTTCTTTTTACTTCTACCGGATCCAAACAACCGATTATTACCGATAAATATGTTCAGTCCTGTCATTTTAAGCGCTACTGGGTCGATATGGCGGTTCCTCGTGACATTGAATGTCACAACGATAATGATATTGTCTTGTATCAGGTAGATGATTTAAAAAATATTGTCGATGAGAATCTTGCGCTTCGCGAGGAGGAAGCAACGCTTTCATATACAACGGTCGCCCGTCATACCAAGCTTTTCTTTGAATGTCTGAAGCGTCTTTCTGTGGAACCGATTATTAAAGAGATCTATAAACGTGCCTACCAGGCTTCAATCGATGAAGCGGCGCGGGTAATTGGCAAAGGATTTATCCCCAAAGCGTATGAACAAGAAGCTGTGAAGATGGGAGAACAGGTGGTTAAGCGTTTTTTACATGAGCTTACCAGTAAAATTCGTGCAAGTTCTAACGGCAGTGAATCCGATACCCTGATTAAAGCACTGAATTATATACTCGATACCAAGCGTGACCAACATGCCAGCTGTGAACAATATGGAAAAGGAGAGCCATGAGACGCTCAAAAGCATTTATTCCTACGACTAAAGAGGTACCCAACGATGCCGTTTTGGCAAGTCATATTTTTTTAAGTCGTGCCGGTTTTATTGCCCAGGTTTCCAGCGGACTCTATAATTTTTTGCCTTTGGGGAAGCGAGTGCTGAAAAAGATTGAGACTATTGTCAATGAAGAGATGCAGTCCATCGGAGCGCAAGAGGTTGAACTTAGTTTGGTAACACCGGTGGAGTTATGGCAGGAGAGCGGACGTATTGAGAAATTCGGTAAAGAGCTGCTGCGCTTCAAAGATCGCAAAGAGAACCGTTTTGTACTGGGACCGACACATGAAGAGATGATGGTAAGTCTGGTACGTAACCGAGTGAGCAGTTACAAGCAGCTGCCAATGCACCTGTATCAGATAAAAACCAAATTTCGTGATGAAGCACGCCCCCGTTTTGGGTTAATGCGTGGACGTGAATTTTTAATGAAAGACGGATACAGTTTTCATAGCTCTGAAGACGATTTAAATCGTGAGTTTACTGCGGTAGAAGCGGCGTACAAACAAATTTTGACACGTTTGGGCTTAGATTTTCGTGTCGTCGAAGCTGATAGCGGTGCTATTGGCGGCTCAGGCTCCAAAGAGCTTATGGTTATTGCCGACAGCGGTGAAGATACCATTGCTATTTGTGACCACTGCCATTATGCCGCCAATATTGAAGCTGCCGTTCGAGGAAAAAGAGAGGATGTTCCTGAAGCACCCGAAGCGACATTTAACCGGTTTATGACACCCGATGTTACCACCATAGAAGCATTGGCATCTTTTTTTAAAGTAGACCCTTACTATTTGGTTAAGACGGTAGTTAAACGTGCTGTTTATGATGATCACAGTGATATTGTTCTTTTTTGTTTACGAGGTAGTGATACATTGCAGGAAGTCAAAGCATGTCATGCCGTTCATGCTCAGGAGCTTGTTGATGTGAGCGAAGAGGAGCTTAATGAAGTCGGACTTACAGTCGGTTTTATGGGACCGTTGAATCTTAATACATGTACCATTGTTATGGATGTCGAACTTGAGCACGCCGATGCCATGATTTGCGGCGCCAATGAAAAAGACTATCACTATGTCGGTGTGAATTTTGCCGCACTGAAAAATATCCCATGTGTTGATATTGCTGAAGTCAAAGAAGGTGACCGTTGTCCGCACTGTAGCGGCGTTTTGGCGTTGACCAAAGGCATTGAAGTTGGACATATTTTTAAACTCGGCACAACATATTCAAGCGCACTTAAAGCCGAGTTTTTAAATGACAAAGGGCAGCGTGAGCCTTTTATTATGGGAACATACGGTATGGGCATTAGTCGCCTGGTAGCCGCTGTGATTGAACAGCATCATGATGATAACGGCTGTATTTGGACCGCCTCAACAGCACCTTATCTTGTTAATGTTATGATTTCAAATATCAAAGACGAGCAACAGATGACGTTTGCACAAACATTATATGAGCAGTTGAGACAAAGTGGTGTTGAAGTCATGCTTGATGATCGAAAAGAGCGATTTGGTTTTAAAATGAAAGATGCAGAACTTATTGGTTTTCCCTACACGGTTATTGTCGGTAAAGAGCTGGTGAATGGCAATATACAGCTTATGAATCGTGCTACGCTTCAAAAAGAGACGCTGGCAGCTGATCGTGCTTTAGAAGCCATCATAGAGCGAGTGATGACGTGATTTATTTTTTCATTTATCTTTTTTTAGAAGTGGTTATCTCCACCAATATTGCCTCTTTGATCGGAGGTGTGGCAACGTTCTTTGAACTGATTTTCAGTGCGATGATCGGTATTATATTGTTGGTAAATTTTCGAACAACACTGATTAAAAATCTGCAATCGGTTTCTGCGGATAATCTTGATTTACGACGTTTGCAAGAGTTGAATCTGTTTACGGTTATTGGTGCCTTTTTACTTATTGCTCCAGGATTTTTAACAGACATCATCGGTGTTTTAATGCAGTTTAGTGTTGTTGTGAGCTTATTGGTTA
>QNZR01000224.1 GCA_003978475.1 Sulfurimonas sp. | reverse complement strand
AATCTCTTTATCGCAGCCAAAGACCGCTTCATGAAAGCTAATCTCCATTTGTGTTGCAAGATCAAGCGCGTATTTGTCGCCGTTGCGCTGCGAACGGCGACCTTGGGCACCTCCAAACATCTCTTCAAACATCGAACCCAGATCATCGAAACCGCTAAAGCCGGAGCTACGTCCCGCACCGCCCTGGAGTCCTTCTTTTCCATAACGATCATAAATACTGCGCTGCCGGTCATCGCTAAGTACCTGATACGCTTCATTGCAAAGCTTAAATTTCTGTTCTGCTTCGGCATCATCGGGGTTGGTGTCGGGATGATATCTTTTTGCCATTTTACGATAGGCTTTTTTAATTTCGGTTTTATTGGCCGATTGTGTAATCTCTAAAATTTCATAATAACTTAATTGTTCCACAGTAAAATACCTACAATGTAAATTTTTTGGAATTATAGCTTTTTAACGCATTCTATTCAAGGTCTTGGCGTATGGTTAATCTGTTTTTTTGGTGAATATGTTACAATAAGAGCGGCTGTATATAATATTATAAATTATGAATTTTAAGGATTTAGAATGAAAAAAGCCTTTACCATGCTTGAATTGGTTATTGTCATTGTGATTATCGGTATTTTAGCTGCTACGGTAACGCCGGCGTTTCAGCGCGACACTACTGCCGAAGCGGCACAACAACTGATCGATCATGTGCGCTATACCCAACATCTTGCCATGGTTGATGACAAGTTTGATCCCAATCAAGCCAACTGGTTTTTAAGCCGCTGGCAGATTCGGCTTAATGCCAACGGCACGTATGCCATCGGAAGTGATGCCGATTTGGACGGTGATCTCATAGAACGTGAGCTGGCAACCAACCCCCTTGATGCCACCAAACGGCTCGATGGCGGAATGATTACCGGTGACGACGCCGTTCAAACACCCGAGCTTGATCTGCAGAGTGCGTATGGTGTCAATATGGCATTTTCCGGAGGATGTGTGGGTGTCAATCCTCTGGTGATTACGTTTGATCATTTGGGACGACCGCTATTGGGAGATATTAACGGTGATGTGACAGCGTATCCGGCCAATCGTCTTTTGCGCAATAATTGCAATATTACTCTTAGCGGTGGGAATGAGGGCAACGTGACTATAACGATTACCCCGGAGACGGGATATACGTTTATGAACTAGCCAGTCTATTTTTAGCACGGTGTGAGCTTAAAATAAGTAACACACCGATAATAGCAGCGATGAATGAGGCAATAAAAATAGCTAGTTTGACTGCACCGATAAGCGCCTCGTCGACAAATGCAAGCTGGGTAATAAAAATCGACATGGTAAAGCCGATACCGCCCAGGAAACCGACGGCAAAAATCTCATGCCAGGTAATATTGTGAGGTTTTTCGACCCACTTGAGTTTGGTAGCGATGTAGGTAAGCCCGAAAATACCAATGGGTTTTCCCACAAGCAGACCAAAGAGCACACCCAGTACAATGCTTAAATGGGTTGTCATGGCACTAAAATCAATAATAACCCCGGCATTGGAAAAGGCAAACAGCGGCATAATAAAAAAGGCGCTGAAGCCATGCAGCATATGCTCAAGCTTTACGAGTGGGTTTTGTACCCGGTCATAGCCGTCAGCAATATTTTCCAGAGCATCGATCTGGTGATGGTTGAGAATGGGAATGGGGTCAATATGGGTTTCAAACTCATCAACGGCTCTTTTGGTATTGGCAATAAAATCCCGTTCATCAATTTTGGAGTTAATGGGTATGGCAAATGCCAATAGGACCCCGGCAATGGTAGCATGAATACCGATACTGTGAACAAAAATCCAAAGTGCAACACCTAAAATAAGATACGGCCAGAGACTTTTGACACCTTTGACATTGAGTACCCAAAGAATGGCATAGACCGCAATAGCATGAATGAAGTAGAAGGAGTGAATTTCACTGGTGTAGACCGTTGCAACAACAAGCACCGCACCAAGGTCATCGACAACAGCCAGAGCAACCAAAAAAAGTTTGACCGCAGGGTTGACCTTGCTGCCCAGCAGCATTAAAATTCCCAGAGCAAAGGCAATATCCGTAGCCATGGGAATACCAAATCCCATAGGATCATCGGAGTTAAAGCCAACGTAGATCAGCGCGGGAATCAGCATGCCGCCAATAGCGGCGACAACGGGAAATGAGGCTTTTTTAACAGATGAGAGCTCACCAATGAGCATTTCGCGTTTTATTTCCAGACCTACCATTAAAAAGAAAAGTGCCATAAGTCCGTCATTGATCCAGTGCATCAAGCTCATGGAGATGGTGGTTTCACCAAGGGTTACCCCCAAAGACATATTCCACAATTGGTAGTAGGTATCTCCCAAAGAGGAGTTGGCAACGATGACTGCCAGCACCGTAGCCACAAAAAGAAGAACGCCACTAAAGGCCTCTTTAGATATAAAGTTCTGAAACGTATTGATATATTTGGTCAAGGGTTCCTCCTGAATGATTGGCTGTATCATAGCAGAGAATGGTATCTTCACCGGTAAGGTTAGTGAGGATTTGGAAAAAAAGAGTACAATTGTTACATGTATTTACATTCCCGGCGCATCCTGCTTCAAAAAGGTATATCGGCACTGTTGTTGATGTTGTTTAGCACGCGCTCAATAGCACAGAATTTTAGAGATACCGATTTTTGGGAGACACTCAAAACACTACAGTGTGATCTTTATGTCGTAGAGCACTCTTCGCCCACTTATGAACAGCTTAACGCTCTGGCATATCTCCACAATGTGTTGCAGCAACATCGTGTCACTCAGACACACAAACGCTTTATTCGTAACGGAGTACAATGGCTCAATGAAGCGGCGGCAGCACATTACAAAAAGCCCTACACACAATTAACGCCGCAACAACGTCAAATGGTACTGCGCGCTATTGTCAAAGAGACGTGGGGAAAACAGTGGGTCGAGACCATATTGACGTATATTTATGAAGCGATGTTATGCGATCCTGTTTATGGCGGTAACGGCAACGAGTCGGGCTGGAGATGGCTGCATCATGTGCCCGGAAAACCGCGACCGTCCAAGGCGCTGGTATGATCTATGATATTTGCATTATCGGCAGTGGCGCCGGCGGCTCCCCTATTGCCTATGAACTTTCGCGTGCCGGGTTTAAGGTGGTGGTTCTGGAAAAGGGTCCTTTTTATCGGGAAGAAAATTTTACCAAAGATGAAATTGCCGTCAGTCGACGAGACCTTTACAGCCCGTTGCTGGAAGAGGAACAGCATGTTATTTATGAGCGACAGCATGAGGGTAGTGTAAAACGATATGTCGGCAGCGAGTACAACTGGAGTTTTTGGAACGGCTCTATGGTAGGAGGCTCTTCCAATCTCATGAGCGGTTATTTCCACCGGTTAAAGCCCAATGATTTTAAGCTGCGCTCCGTTTTTGGGGCAATCGAAGGCGCCAATGTTGTTGATTGGCCGATTTCGTATGAGACGCTTGAACCGTATTATGCCAAGGTTGAAACCGTTATAGGTGTTTCGGGTCAGGTGACATCTCACCCGTTTGCAGAGCCGCGTTCAACATCACGTTTTCCCTACCCGCCTTTAGAAGAGAATGGCATTACACGGTGGTTTGACGCTGCATGCCACACTTTGGGTTATCACAGTATTGCCACACCTCGAGCCATTTTGCCGTACCGCGCCCTGGAACGCGAAGGGTGTTCCTACTCCAATTTTTGCGGCAGTTACGGTTGTGCTACGGGGGCAAAAGGGAGCGCACGAGCGGCGCTGTTGCAACGCTGTGAAGCACAGATTATTTCAGAAGCTTTTGTGTTTAAACTTCAAAGCACTCACAACCGGGTGAGTGAAGCACATTACTTTGACAGCGCCAAACGGGTGCATAAGGTGCGTGCACAAATTTTTGTTGTGGCAGCTCAGGCTATTGAGAGCAGCAGACTGTTGCTAAATTCGAAAAATCGCTATTTCCCCAAAGGACTGGCCAACAATTCCGGACAGGTGGGCAAAAATCTTATTTTTTCCGCCGGCGGTGCCGGAGAAGGGCGGTTTGTTTTTGAGTCGCTCACACCCAAACAGCAAAAAAGGCTCATGGAACCGGGACTTTTTGTCAACCGTTCATTACAGGATTGGTATGAGTATGCCCATAATGGCAGGGTGCAAAAGGGCGGCACCATTGATTTTCTGTTTGAACATGCCAATATTATTGCCCGTTCGGTGCGAGAATTTTATGACGGTGAAACACTGCTGTGGGGCAAAGCACTGCAAGAGAAGGTGCACCGGAAACTGACCCGATCGCGGGTGTTGACATTTGAGGTTTTTAATGACTGGTTGCCCACGGATTACTGTAATGTCGCTATTGATGAACGTGTACGGGACATCTACGGCATGCCCGTAGGTGCTATTAACCTGTATGCCCATCCGCATGATCTTGAAGTGGGTGAATATCTGGCACAGCATGCGGTTAAGGTGCTTGAGCGTATGGGTGCGACGGACATCTCTTACAGTATCTCTTCGTCACCGCCGCCCAATCTTGTTGCCGGCGGGTGCCGTTTTGGTCATGATGCCCGAAGTTCCGTGCTGGACAGTAATTGTAAAGCACATGAGCTGGAGAATCTGTATGTTACCGATGCCAGTTTTATGCCGACAGGGGGCAGCGTGCCCTACACCTGGACCATCTATGCTAATGCGTTTCGCGTGGCAGATGTCATACGTCGACACCTAAAAAAACTATGATGTCGTAGCACTCTTTTGCAGGTCATAAAAATAGTTGGTTGCTTCAACAAAACCTTCAACACTGCCGCAGTCAAAACGTTTTCCCTGAAACTTGTAGGCTATGACCATGCCTTTTTTTGCCTGTTCGCAAAGCGCGTCGGTAATTTGAAGTTCACCGTTTTTTCCCGGCTTGGTCTTTTGAATGACGGTAAAAATGTCGGGAGTTAAAATGTAGCGACCAATAATGGCAAGATTGGAGGGTGCTTTGTCACTGCTGGGTTTTTCGACCATATTTGAAACCATAAAGACACCGTTTTCCAGTTCATTGCCTTCAATAACACCATATTTATGCACCTCATCGTTAGGTACTTCCATAATGGCAACAATGCAACATTTGTATTTGTTGTACAGGTCAATCATTTGGCGCAATACCCCGTCACCCTCAGGGTTGACACACAAGTCATCGGCCAAAATAACAGCAAAGGGGTCTTGTTCACCGACAAGAACGTTTCCTTTTAAAATGGCATCACCGAGACCTTTCATTTCATTTTGGCGCGTATAGGTAAAGGTACAGGTGGCAATAATGTGACGTATCTCTTTTAAAAGCACCTCTTTTGAGGAGTTTTTAATTTGATGCTCAAGCTCATAAGAGATATCGAAATGGTCGGTAATAGCACGCTTTCCACGCCCGGTTATTACTGCCATGACATGACATCCGGCATTCATTGCCTCTTCAACACCGTACTGAATAAGCGGCTTGGTTAAAATAGGCAGCATCTCTTTCGGCATTGCTTTGGTAGCGGGAAGAAACCGTGTTCCATAACCCGCAGCTGGGAATAAACATTTTTTTATCATACATGCTCCTGTTATATTTGAGTGGCATTATATCATGATTGAAGGGAACCCAAAGGGAGGCGTGATGTTAAGCGTTACTGTGAGTAACATAAAAAATTATAAAAAGCGATGATCTAGTAATAAATTTAATATTAAGTTTATAAATGGAATAGTGAAAATTAACAAAAATATTTATTTTTTATGAATAGGAGTGTTATGTTGAAATGGGTACGACTGGATTGCACCATAGACGGAACATACCGAATTCCTTTTTTTGTCGGTTCCATGTTGCGTGGTGTTATTGGACATGCGCTGAAGCGTGTTGTTTGTATTAACCCAAGCTATGAGTGCGAAGGGTGTTTTGCTCTGCGGGAATGTTTGTACTATCAGTTTTATGAAAAACCCAATAGCATACATCAGTATCGACTGGGAATTCGTTTAAAGCCCCGTACCCTCAACTTTTCACTCTACCTTTTTGAAGATGCCATAGATTCCATACCTTATGTGGTTGCAGCTGTCATTAAAGCATTTGAAGAGATCGGCATTGGTAAAGAGCATGTCAAGATGTGTGTCGCTTCAATACACGTCAACGAACGGCTGGTATATAGTAAGCAGCACGGCGCCTCTTTAGACAATATTGTTCCAAACGAGTTGGAAATTGACAGGTTTTGTCAGGAGGTGCAGCTACAATTTGTCATGCCGCTTCGTATGAAGCAAAATAATAAAATTGCAGCAGAGAGCATTGCACTGCACTCGCTCATAAACAACATTCATAACCGCTACACTCAGCTTAAAGGTCTGGAAGCGCGCTCTTTGGGTTATCGTGTTCGAGGTGAGGTGACACAAAACAGTATGAAGTTTATGGAGCTGCAACGCTATTCAAACAGACAAAAGACAGCAATGAACTTAGGAGGCTTAATGGGTGACATAACCATAAAAGGTTTAGATAAGCAGAGTTACATGTATTTAAAGATTGGCGAAATCATAGGAGCCGGAAAGCAGACGGTTTTTGGATTGGGATCGTACCATATTATAAAAGAGAGGTGATGATGAAGACGATTGACTTAGTGGCACTGGCAGGTTTGCTGCATGACATTGGGAAGTTTGGGCAGCGGGCGGACGACTACAAGCTTCGTAAAGGTGCATTTAAACAATATGATTACAAGTACACTCATGCACAATATACGGCACAAATTT
>QNZR01000111.1 GCA_003978475.1 Sulfurimonas sp. | reverse complement strand
ACTGACCATGGCACCTTCCGGACAACCGGATATCTACCTTTATGACACGGTGACGAAGCAGAAAAAACGCTTAACCCGATATAGCGGTATTGACGTTAACGGTCAGTTTATGGCAGAGAATAAAATTGCTTTTGTTTCCAACCGTTTAGGCTACCCCAATATCTTTTCCAAAAAACTCAATGGCGGAGGTGTTGAGCAGATGGTCTATTATGGGCGAAGCAATGCGGCATGTAGTGCTCATAACGAATATGTGGTCTATAAATCCCGTGAAAGCAATAACGAGTTTGAGCGCAATACCTTTAATCTGCATCTGATTTCGACAAAAACTGACTTCATTCGTCGTCTGACCGCTACGGGAGTCAATGAATACCCGCGTTTTTCAGCATCGGGAGATACCATTTTATTTATCAAGAACTATCAGCAGCAAAGTTCGGTAGGGATTATTCGCTTACAGGAGAACAAGAGTTTTCTATTTCCTTTAAAAATTGGAAAACTGCAATCAATTGATTGGTAAGATACTATAAGTGTCTCACCAATAATTTACATGTAAATTACAGGCGACGGTGTTGATATGTATCAAGGACATCGTTGTATGAAAACGGCTATCATTATTTAAATATAAAGGGCGTGCATTTGAATATTGATATTGTCTTGTACTTTCACATTCTCTCGGCAACCGCATGGATTGGCGGGTCGCTTCTGCTCTTTGCTTTAGGTATTATTTTACGGGACAAAGAGGCACAAAAACAGGTCTATTATTATCTGGGACCCATTTATGGCTATTTTGAAACATTTTGGCTTGTGTTGTTATGGATAACGGGTCTGACATTATTTGTAAATTTCGGTTTTTATGACTTGCTTCGTTATGATCCTGAACATGTGTTATCACACTGGATGCAACATAAACTTATTTATGTTAGTGTTATAACAATACTAACATTTATTCATATGCTTATTGCCTTTAAAACCCATAATGCCGATCGAAGTTTTTTCTTAACTATGGTATCACGAGGCAGTTCGTTACTCATTTTCTTTCTGAATCTGGGTATTTTGTGGGTTGCGATTCAAATTAGAAACATATTGTAACTCTGTATATAAAGTGTAAATGTTTTTTTGATATAATTGTCGTAATTTTATGCAAGGTAGTTATATGAAAAACGTTCTAATGGTAAGTGCAGTGGCAGCATTATTGGTTTTAAGTGGTTGTAGTTCAAAAGATTCGTCGATTGAGCCGTATGATAACAGTGGCATTACCATTGAGCCTGACGCAAGCAGCAATACCGATACAGAAGAGTTGCACGGTGAAGAGATTGTTGTTGTCGAAGGTGCAGATGCTAATGAAATGACGTTAAGTGCATTGGAATCGCGCCTTAAAAGTGTCAATTTTGCATTTGACAGATTCAATCTATCGTCCGAAATGCAGGATATTGTTGACACCAACGCGCAAGTAGTCAAAAGTGATGCTAAGAGCTATGCCGTTAAACTCGAAGGCAACTGTGACGAGTGGGGTAGTGATGAGTATAACTATGCCCTTGGACTCAAACGTGCCAATACCGTGAAAAGTGCTATGATACGTGATGGAGTGAGTGCAGAGCGTATTACGATGGTCAGTTATGGTGAGAGTAATCCGATATGTACCGATAAGACTGAGGCGTGTTGGGCACAAAATCGTCGTGTTGACTTTAAACTGCTCCCCTAAGTAGATGAAGTTTATAATAGCCGTCTGTCTCTTCTGTGCTGCGCTGTACAGTGCGGAACCTTCAGCATTTGGAGCAGGAAACCTGGAGAATGAGACACCTTACGGATTAACGGAATCTGAAAAGTATATTTTAAAGAACAAGCAGCGTCTTGAGAATATTAAAAAAGAGACCCGTATGCAAGACGGCAAAGTCGAAAGCATTCGTGAGCGAATGGATGGACTTCAGACCGTAATAGAGGGGTTAAGTGTCAAGTCGCATCAAAATCGTCTTGCGCTTGAAGCACTAAGCGGGGAGCTCTCCAATGACGGAAAAAATTCATTAAAAGCCAAAGTCGATCAGAACAGCGACGATATACAAAAACTCAAAGAGGCACTGCAGGGATTTTCTGAACTGCTTGATACGATTCATAACAACTATCTGAGAAAAGACGATTATAATCGTTTAGTCGATGAGGTTAATGATCTGAAAATGAGTTTAAGCAACACATTAAAAAAGCAGTCGAAACGTTCAGGAACGTCGCTTTCGAGCATGAGCAACAGTACGGTTGCACAAAAAGCACAGGATTTTTTTAACAAAAAGTACTATACTGATGCCATTAAATATTATGAATATTTAATTAAAAAGAACTATAAGCCGGCCTATGCCTATTATATGATTGGCGAGATGAATTTTCGACGCAATAAATATAAAGAGGCGCTCTCCTATTTTAAAGAGAGTGCATCACGATATGACAAGGCAAAATATATGCCGACACTGA
This sequence comes from Sulfurimonas sp., assembly GCA_003978475.1. GTDB lineage: Bacteria > Campylobacterota > Campylobacteria > Campylobacterales > Sulfurimonadaceae > QNZR01. The sequence continues at coordinate 4,303 of QNZR01000111.1, read as the reverse complement.
TGTTGCACAGTGCCATATCAATGGAGAAAATGGGCGATCGTGACAAGGCACATTCGTTTTATACGGCTCTTGTTGCCAAATACCCTAACTCAAAGGCAGCAAAAGAAGCTGAAAAACGGATGCGGTAACGTACTTTCAGCTAAAGAATAGTTTTCTATGATAAAATCCGAAAAAATCATAAAATTAAGGTAATGATGATGGCAATTGAAACCAATCAAATCGTATCTCTGGAGTATGAGGTACGAGATAATAATACAATAGTAGACAGTAATGTCGGTGGAGCACCATTGGTATTTATGTTTGGAAAAGGACAGATTATTCCGGGACTTGAAGCCGGAATTTCCAAGATGAGCTCCGGCGAAAAGGGTGATATACTTGTGAAGTGTGCCGATGCATATGGTGAGTATAATGAAGAGGCAAAACAGGAAGTTCCCAAAGAGCAGTTTGCGGGGATTGAGTTGACAGAAGGCATGACGCTTTACGGTCAGGGAGAAGATGGCGGTACCGTGCAGGTTATTGTCAAAGAGATTGGTGAGGAGTCGGTGATTATTGATTTTAATCATCCTTTGGCCGGAAAAGATCTGATGTTTAGTGTGACACTCAATGATGTGCGTGATGCGACGGCTGAAGAGGCGATGACAGGTATTCCGGCTGAAAATGCTCAAGGTGATGACGGATGTTGTGGTACCGGCGGCGGCAGCGGTTGTGGATGTCACTAGTTTTGTTACCGCTTCACACGCTTCTGTTGAGGCGTTAAAAACGGCAAACCTTTTAAAAAGTTTGTCGGTTAATGCGCTCATTAGTGGTGAGCGCGGGGTAGGCAAAAAAAAGCTTGCCCAGTATATTCTTCCCAAGGCAGCATTGTGCAATGCCGAAGATTTCGACATGTTAATTGCCGAGATTCACAGTAGTTCCGAGATTATCATTACCCATGTCGAAAACTCTCCCAATTTACAACGTATTGCTGATGAGATTGACAAAAGTGATATCCGTGTTGTAGCGACATGCAGCAGTAATTACCATGTGAGCGTTATGGATGATCTTTTTGATATTACCATTGAGCTGCCTGCATTAAGTGAGCGTCAAGAGGATATTACCGTTTTAATTGCGTATTTTACGCAGGAGGCTGAGCAGATGTTTGGCGTCCAGGAGCAGTTTGTATTTGAAAGTAATCATGTTGATTTGAGCGAAAACGCGTCATCACTTCGACGACAACTTTTTTTGCATTATCTTTTAGCAGATGTCGATGAGAGTGATTTGATGGAGCTGCTGGAAAAATATCTATATGACAAACTCGGTTCAAACAATGATTACCGGGAATTTTTGCATTTGTATGAGGTACCGTTAATTCGTGCCGGTCTGAAAAAGTTTCGTTCTCAGTTGAAGCTGGCTTCGGTATTGGGGTTGAATAGAAATACGTTACGTAAAAAAATTCAGGAAAACCGTGCGTATCAATTTGAAGATTAAGGAAGAGTAGATGAGTCAAAAGTTAGCAATGATCTTTCCGGGACAGGGCTCTCAAACGATCGGTATGGGACAATCTTTTTATGAGAACAGTGCTCTGGCGCGCGAGATGTTTGAAAAGGCGGGGGAACGTATTGGCGTCAATTTTCAAACCATTTTGTTTGAAGAAAATGATACCATTAACGATACCGCCTATACCCAACCGGCACTGTTGTTGGTCTCGATGATCGCATATAAGCTGTTTCAGGAGGCATGTCCGCTAAAAGCAGAACTTTTTTTGGGGCACTCACTCGGTGAGTTTAGTGCCGTATGTGCCGCCGGCGCTCTGGATTATCTGGATGCGGTGGAACTTGTACACAAGCGTGGTGCGTTAATGCAGCAGGCATGTGAGGGTATTAATGCGGGCATGATGGCGCTTGTGGGTCTTGACGATGCTACCGTAGAGACTCTGTGTCAGGAGGCGCTTCAAAAAGGAAAAAAAGTATGGCCGGCAAATTACAATCAGGACGGTCAGCTGGTAGTAGCCGGATTAAAAGCCGATTTACAGGCGATGGAAGCAACATTTAAAGATGCCGGTGCCAAGCGTGCCATTGTACTGAACATGTCCGTTGCAAGCCATTGTGAACTGCTGCAAAGTGCCCAAGAGCCGTTACAGGTTGAACTCGAACGTTACTTACGTGATGGGTTTGATGCGCCTGTTATTTCCAATGTGTCGGCTCAGGCATACCAAAGCAAGGCAGAGGCATTACACCTTTTAGTAGCGCAGTTGGTGCAGCCGGTCAAATACAAACAATCTATTCAGGCCGTGGCTCCGCAGTTGGATTTTGCCATTGAATTTGGCAACGGTGCAGTGTTAAAAGGTCTGAACCGACGTATTGTCAAAGAGTTGAAGACGCTCAATGTTTCAGATATGGAATCTCTGGAAAAAGTTGTAGAAACGCTCTCATGACCATTGCTTTAGCCCAGAGTATGCCGCAACTCAATCGTAGTAATCTCAAACGTGTACTGGAGGTTATTCAAGACAACCGTGCCGATGTGATTGTTTTTCCCGAACTGGCGTTAAACGGTTATATGCTTCAAGATAAAGTTTTTGAAGATGCGTATGCCCTTGAGGAGCTGCATGTTTTGAAAGAGGCAAGTCGCCACCAGGATATTGTGATTGGTGTTGCCATTAATGAAGCCGGCCGTACTTATAACAGTGCCCTGTATTTTAGCAACGGAGCGTTGTGTCATATGCACCATAAAATGCATCTGCCCAACTATGGAATGTTTGAGGAAGCACGCTACTTTTTTAAGGGTGAAACCATAACATGTTTCGATACCCAATACGGTAAGGCAGCCATGTTAATATGTGAAGATTTGTGGCGCGCATCGGTGATAGCAACACTCTCGGAGCTAAAACCGGATCTCATCTATGTGTTGGCGGCATCTCCCTCACGTGATTTCAGCGATACCGGTCTGGGTATTGAGTCGCAATGGCACGCACTTTTAACCTCCGGTGCGCTGCTGTGCAGCGCATATGTCATTTTTGTTAACCGTGTCGGTTTTGAAGACGGTTTGGGGTTTTGGGGCGGCAGCCGTGTGATTACGGCGCAAGGCGTGTGTGAGCATCAACTGAAATATTTTGACGAAGAAACGGTGACGGTACCACTGAACCATACCCTTCATAAAGTAGAAAAATGGATGGCAAAAATTGATTAGAGAGGGTACATGACAATAGCAATAATGGGGGCAATGCCCGAAGAGATTGAACCGATTTTAAAGCGGGTCGGATCTTATGAGACTGTAGTATATGCGCAAAATCGCTATTTTACATGTAAATTCGGTACGCATCAGCTGGTGATTGCCTACTCCAAAATCGGCAAGGTGTTTTCAACACTGACTGCGGCAACACTGATTGAAAAATTTGGTGCGGAAGTACTTCTTTTTAGCGGTGTGGCAGGAGGGATTAACCCGGAACTTGGCATAGGTGACCTGATTGTTGCGACACAGCTGTGCCAGCATGATCTTGACATTACCGCCTTTGGACACCCGTACGGTTATGTTCCCGAAGGTGCGGTATTTATTGAGAGTGACCGTCGTCTGCGTGAGTGTGCTTTTGATGTTGCTTTGGAGATGGGCATGACGCTTAAAGAGGGTATTATTGCCACGGGAGACCAGTTTGTTGCGTCACCGGAGAAAAAAGCATGGATTGGCAAAACTTTTCATGCCGATGCTCTGGAGATGGAAGGTGCTTCGGTTGCTGTCGTGTGCGATGCGCTTGAGGTGCCGTTCCTGGTATTGCGTGCCATTAGTGATACTGCCGATATGGATGCCGGTTTTGACTTTGAGAGTTTTTTAGAGAATTCGGCAAAAAGAAGTGCCGATTTTATTATGAATATGGTCGAGACACTCTAATGGGTATCAAGCTTTCCAAAAAGATTATGCGTCAGCTTGGACGTACCAATGCCGAGTTTGAGCTCATTGGTGAGGGGGATCATATTCTGGTCGGACTCTCCGGAGGAAAAGATTCACTCACTCTGGTACATGCCCTCAAAGAGCAGCAGCGTCGTGCGCCGTTTCATTTTGACTTTATTGCCGTGACAGTCTCTTACGGTATGGGTGAAGACTTTTCGCGTCTGCAGGAGCACTGTTTGGCATACGGAATAAAACATGCGGTTTATGAGACCAATATTTACGAAGTGGCGGGTGAAAAAATTCGTAAAAACTCCTCCTTTTGCAGTTTTTTTTCCCGAATGCGACGCGGTTCACTCTATAGTGCCGCTCAAAAGTACGGATGCAACAAGCTGGCATTGGGACATCATTTGGATGATGCTGCCGAGAGTTTTTTTATGAACTT
>QNZR01000074.1 GCA_003978475.1 Sulfurimonas sp. | reverse complement strand
AGGATCGCTGTCATTCTCCAGCACATTCACGGTAATCGGTGTATCTTCGCTGGTAGTCGTGTTGTTGTCAGTGGCAACGGGCGGATGGGATGCGTCGGTAATGGCTGTTGTTACCGAGCTGACACCAAGAAGGGTGTTCTCAAACCCACCCCCTTCAACAGTGTCAATGGAAACCATAAACTCTTCGGTTGCTTCAGGTGACATATCTTGAATCGTGTCAATACTGAACGATGCGGACGTCTCACCCGCAGCAATAGTCACTGACACATTCAATGGCGTCACGTCACCATTTTCGGTAGTAATATTACCCACTACAATGGTAACATGTAAATCTTCAAGAGGTATAACATCAACAGCAACGGTATAGGTCGCACTCTCTCCTTCGGCTACGGTAGTAGTTCCTGAAATATTCACTGTTGCCGTGTCTTCTGCTGCCGGAGATATCTCATCGACAATCGCCGTAGTCACAACAGTATTGCCCAGAGTCACACTCTCCACACCACCGCCGACAGGCTCACTCATGGTGACGGTATACTCTTCACTTCCTTCTGCGTAAGCATCATCATTAGTAGTGACACTAAAGTCTGCCGTACGCTCTCCTGCAGCAATGGTCACCACGGTACTCAATGGTACATAGTCACCGTCTTCGGTGGTGACATGTCCGGTAATAATGGTAACACTCAGGTCACTTGCTACCGGCTTATCGGTGCTGATGGTATATACCGCATCATTCCCCTCTTCTACGGCAGTATCACCACTTAGGGTCACGGTAATGCCATCTTCGGCTGTCGGGTTACTCTCATCAAGAATAGTACCAATGCCCTGATTATCGGCAATCACAGCATTGCTGCTCACATTACTCAAGTTCATCACAAAGGTCTCAGCGCCCTCTGCGATATAGTCATCGATAATCGGTACGACAATTGTTGTGCTGCTTGTTCCTGCGGCAATGGTACCGCTTCCGCTAACGGCGCTATAGTCACTACCGGCTTCAGCGCTTCCGTTATCTGCTGAGGCGTAATCAAATGTGACATCCTCCGTCGTTGTGCTGCTAAGTGTCACTGTAAAGGTCATCACCCCGGCATCTTCATTTACCGTAACATCATCAATGATGAGGCTGGCGATACCATCATCATCGACAATGGTTGTGCTAAGCGGCGTCGTATCGACTTCAACACTCTCAAATCCACCGCCATCGGTCACTCCGGTTAATGCTACACTATAGGTCTCCAACGCTTCGACAACATCATCATTTAGAGTCACCACGGTAAACTCGGCACTGGTGGCACCGGTTGGAATAGTAACACTCATGGTTGTGGGAATCAAATCCCCGTTATCGGTTGTGGTATGTCCGACCTGTACTTCAACAGTCATAGGACTACGCACCGGCTCATCGACACTGACGGTATAGGTCGCGCTGCCCCCCTCGATGACATTACCTTCACCACTCAAAAGAACATGCATCACCTCGGCATCGGGCTCAATTGTTTGGTCTTGTGGACTATTGTCCGAAATAACCGTTGTAACCGGCGTGGTATCCACATTAACCGCTTCAAAACCACCGCCTGTCGTGATCCCTGAGAGAGCCACTGTATAGGTCTCATCACCCTCAGCATAAGCATCGTCAAGATTATTAATTGTAAAATCAACCGTAGCAGCACCCGCAGGAACCGTAACCGTCATGGTTACAGGCAGAAGATCCCCATTATCGGTTGTCTCATGTCCAATAACAACATCAACATCCATATCTGTTACTGCCGGCTTGCTTAAGGTAATAGTATACGTCGCGGCTTCCCCCTCAGCGACATTGGCATCTCCGCTTAATATCACATCAATACTGTCTTCAGCACCTGGAGTCGGTTCATCCTGAATAATACCCAAGCCGGTACCGTCGGCAATGAGTACATTGACCGGATTAGACAACATAACATTAAGTGTTTCATTACCTTCAAAAAGCGCATCGTCTATTACAGGAACTGCAATAGTCTGTGTTACAGAACCGGGGCTAAAGGTAACGGTGCCGCTTACCGGGGTATAATCATCTCCCTCGCTTGCCGTTCCGGGCACGGTAATATAATCAACACTAACCGGTACATCACTCGGTTGCGACAGAGTCAGTGTAAACACCATCTCTGCAGCATCTTCATTGACTGTTACATCATCAATACTGAGTGTGCTGATATCACCAACAACAATATTGACCACGGCAGGATTGGAAACCACTCCCTCATTATCGGCAACACTGTATTCAAACTGATCGGAACCTTGATAATCAGGATCAGGTGTGTATGTGACCGCTCCACTCACCGGGTCAATCTCCAGAGTTCCGTGCATCGGAGGGGTAATGATTGTAAGTGTCGTGGGATCCAATGCGTTTTCAACATCATTGTCATTATCCAAAACATCAATCACTACCGGCGTGTTCTGTTGTGTTGCTGCCGTATCATCTTCGGCCGTCGGTGCATCATTGACAGGATTAACGGTTACCGTAACCGTGGCGGTATCAAAACCACCGTGACCGTCACTAATGGTATAGGTAAACGTATCTTCACCATTAAAGTTTTCATTGGGAGTATAGATCGGATTCCCGCTCACCGGATCAATGGTAACGGTACCGTTGGCTCCATTGGTCACGGCAATGACACTTAAAGGATCCCCGTTACTATCGTTATCGTTATTAAGCACTGCAATCACTACCGGAATATCTTCATCGGTAACAATGGCATCATTAGCAGCATGCGGCGGAGTGTTGCTCGGCGGCGGCGTCACCGGTGCATTAATCGTCACTGTAACGGTTGCCGTATCAAAACCACCGTGACCGTCACTAATGGTATAGGTAAAGGTATCGGTGCCGATAAAACCGGGATTAGGCGTATACACAGGATTGCCGCTATTCGGGTCAAGCGTCACAACACCGTGAGCACCGTCCGTCACTTCAGTAACTTGCAACGGGTCTCCATCCGGGTCACTGTCATTGCTCAATACCGGTATGGTAACAGGTATATTCTGATTAGTCCCGGTCGCATCATCAACCGCTACCGGAGGCGCATTTAAAATATCGTAATCAATGGTAACAGTTGCCGGATTGGAGGTATTGCCCTCATTGTCATCTACCGTATAGTGAATTGGCGAGGGATTACCCGTAAAACCGTCTTCGGGAGTAAACGTAATGGTGCCGTTTACCGGATCAACACTCCACACCCCTTCTCCAGGAACCGTAAGGGAGGTATTGGAATTTGAACCACCGGAATAGATGGCGACAATTTTAACGCTTGTCGGATCCAGTGCATTGTCATCACTGTCGTTGGCCAATACATTGACAATAACAACAGAACCCGGTGTATTTCCCACAGAGCTGTCATCATTAGCCGTCGGTGCTATGGTCGCAATGATCGGCTCAGGCAAGATAAGCGGCGTGGTATCGTTAAAAGGAAGGGGCTCTACCGCTCTGGCAATTTGTGTCGGAAGGTAATCCGATTCTACATGACCCAAATTCTCTTCGATGGAGAGAAAGGTATTGCCTGCAGGAGCCAAACTGCTACTGATGCTTTCATTACCGGCTCCGGTCTCATCCAATTCGGCATTACCGTCTAATGCCAGAAGTTCCTGAACGGCTTTTGCAGAGGTCTGCACCTCGTCACTATCAAAATTTTTGGCTTCATAGACCGTTTCATCTAAAACAATCTCTTTGTTTTCACCAATTGTAATAGTGTTTCCGTTATCCAGAACCAGAGCTACCGAAGAGGTATCACCAGTTTGAATAATATCATTTTTATGTACCGGCATATGACTTTTTAAAGCTACCGTCTCACCATTTTCCCGTGTTACTTCTACGATTCCGTGTTCACTTGCTACATATCCGACAATTTCTGACATTATTAACACCTTATAATAATATGATTACAGGTATAGTAGCGTAAGCATGCCATAAAATCTATTGTACTTTGGTACAATAGATTTACATGTAAAAAAAGAGAGGTTAAATGCGGGCGTAATCGACGCTAATGCATGCGTCAAGTGCTGCGAGTTCCCGCAAGGTTGCTTCAGTCACCGAATTGTCGACCATAATAACCGCAAGAGCTTGAGAGCGGTTATTTCTTCCCAAACGAAAATCGGCAATATTGACATGGTGATTGGCTAAAATGGTACCCACCTTTCCAATAACACCGGGAATGTCAGTATTTTTAAAAAGAATAATATTTCCCTGCGGTGCCACATCTATAGCAAAGCCGTTAATATCGACGATGCGCTGAACACTATCGTTAAAGATAGTACCGCTAATACTGATACTCTCCTTTTCCGTCGTCACCCTGATGGTAATCAGATTTTTATACGCCGCCGTATTGGGCAAAACTTCTGTCTCAATTTTAATCCCTTTCTCTTGGGCAATAAAATCGGCATTGACATAGTTAATAGTATCGCTGCTGGTGCTTGCCATGGCGCCAACAGTTACAAAGGTCGCAATGGAGGTAACGTACTCGGCAATATCACCCTGCCCGCTCACTTTAATGGAGACCAGTGGAGCACGATTCATCTGTACCGACAAAAAGCCAATCTTCTGTGCCATTTCCAAAAACGGTTTCACAAATGGCGGAATACTGGATTCATCGATCGGGAGATTAAAAGCATGCGGGTAAGCAATGCCTTTTGCCGCCTCAATTGCCTGCTTTGCCGCTTCGGTTCCAATATTGTACTGCGATTCAAAGGTATTGGCACCGAGATGCGGTGAAACACAGATGTTATCGAGGTCTAAAAGCGGGTTGTCCGTAGCCGGTTCTTTGACAAAAACATCAATTCCGGCAAATCTGATTTTACCTGATTTTAATCCGTCATACAGCGCCTCTTCATTATACAACCCTCCTCGTGCACAATTAATGAGCACCACGCCATCTTTCATGCGTGCAATCTCATCACGGTCAATCATGTTCAGGGTTTCAGAATTTTTAGGCGTATGAATCGTAATAAGATCGCACGATAAGATCTCATCAAAATTTTTGGTGTACGCTACACCCAGATCGGTGGCTTTGGATGAAGGAATGTAAGGATCATACGCTAAGACATCCATCTCAAATGCTTTGGCACGGACACCAACACGACTGCCGATATTGCCAAAACCGATGATACCGAGTTTTTTGCCTTTTAGCTCATGCCCGTACCACTGCTCCCGCTTCCAAATTCTCTGATTTTTCAGATGATCATGCGAATAGGGGAACATACGCATACACGAAAGCATATGGGTCATCGTCAGCTCTACTGCCGCAATAGTATTGGCAGTCGGCACATTCATGACAATAATACCCTCTTTTGAACAGCCTTCAATATCGACATTATCCACACCCACACCGGCACGGACAATCGCTTTCATTTTTTTTGCCGCTGCTATAAACCTGGCATCGACATCGGTAGAACTTCGGGTAATTGCAACATCGGCATCGGCAATCACATTCAAGAGTTCCGTTTTGTCAATATCGGCTGCAAAAACAAAGTCTATCTCATCATCATGACGTAACATGTCCAGTCCGGCCTCATGAATATGATCACAGACAACAATTTTACTTTTATCCATTTTCAACCTCTTTGTATGGCAATATTTTCGCCCTGATTTTATAGCTTTTTAGTGCTTTAACCAAGCTTTGTAATTGATGCTGGTCTTTGGAATAAACTACCAGTTCAGTACCTTTTCGTACTTTTTTTAGAAAGTAGCGAAATCCGCGTTGCTTCAACTCTTCTTGCAAACAAAAAAGCTGATATTGATTTTTAATTAACGCCGACAGGGCAAATGCTTTCTCTTTCACACGGTGCCGGTGCAGATCCAGGGTAATGAAAATCTCATTAACAGGGTAAAAATACCCCTCCTGTTCACTTTGGCTAAAGCGGTCCATCCATGCACTCTGAGTTGCTTCAGGCGTAGCGGTTGTCGTCGTATTGGAAGAAAGCAGCCGTTTGGCGGCAACAGGCTCGTTCGTATTAATTTGAACCAAAAAGAGCACGACCAATACCGTGACAACAATAGCAATGATCGGAATAGACCAATATGCTATACGCTGCATTTACTTCAGCTGATCCTTAATAAGATCACCCAAACTGTTACTGGTGTCTTCTTGGTTAATCTCATCTAAAATAGCATTTTCTTTAATACGTTCCAACCGTTTAACAGAGAGACGAATACGGTCACGTTGGGTGTCGATAACAGCCAATACGGCTTCAAGTTCCTGCCCTACTTCGAGCTCTTCTTTGGTTAGTGGGTAGAGATCTTCGTTGCGAATCAGCGCATCCACTCCCTCTTCAATGGAGACAAAAACACCAAAGTCTTTAATATCGCGAATGGTACCTTTAACAATCTCATTTTGTTTATGTGAGGCGGCAAACTTATCAATCGGACTCTCTTGAAGGGTTTTACTGTTAAGTGAAATTTTCTGGTCATCTCTATTGATTTTGGCAATTTTCACCTCAACGTCATCACCGCTTTTTAAGAAATCTTTACACTTGGTATTTTTGTCCCATGAAGCGTCCTGATTATGCAAGAGACCTTCCACACCGTCAATTTTAACAAATGCACCAAAATCGGTTAAGGAGGTTACTGTTCCGGTCACCACGTCGCCCTCCTTGAATTTCTTTAAAAATTCATCAAAGGGTTTGGGCAACAGGCGCTTGAGAGATACGCGTAATTTATGCGTTTCGGAGTTAATCTCAATCACCTCCACCTCAATCTCTTCACCGACACTTAAATAGTCCTTGGGGTGTTTGATATTTTTATTCCAGGTGATTTCTGAAATGTGC
>QNZR01000106.1 GCA_003978475.1 Sulfurimonas sp. | reverse complement strand
TTTTAGGAATCTTTTTTTCAAACTTTTCTTCAAATCCTGATGTCATTTCAACAAGAGGATTGGCCTCGACAAACGGAGCAATCGCTTCGTTTAGATCACTCAGACTTGAGTGTAAAATCGGAAGCCAGTTGCGCAGCGTATTGGAAAGCTTATTTTTGGTTGCAACACTCTGCCTGACTTTAAGCATATTTACAACTTAAACGATTCGCCCAGATAATACTTGCGCACATCATCATTCATGCCAATCGCTTCGCTCGTACCTGCTGCCAGGAGCTCTCCGCTTTTTATAACATAGGCACGGTCACACACTGCCAGAGTCTCACGTACGTTATGATCGGTAATGAGCACACCAATACCATACGACACCAGTTGAGAAATAATATCTTGAATATCACTCACCGCCAAAGGATCAACCCCGGCAAACGGCTCATCCAAAAGTAGGAATCGCGGTGAATTCACCAGAGCACGGGCAATCTCGGCACGACGACGTTCACCGCCGCTGAGACTAATGCCTTTGCGGTTACGGATGGGTTCAATGTTAAACATCTCCAATAACTCGTCAATGCGCTGCTCGCGTTTCAACGGCTCTTTAATGGAGACCTGTGCCGCTACCATGAGATTCTCCTCGACACTTAAATCTTTAAAAATCGACGCCTCCTGCGGTAAATAACCGATGCCTTTTTGGGCGCGACGATGCAACGGTAGTTGTGAAATATTCTCATCGTCAAGCAGTACCTCTCCCTCGGTCGCGTCGATTAATCCGCAAATCATGTAAAATGTTGTGGTCTTTCCCGCACCATTGGGACCCAAAAGCCCCACTACCTCACCGCTTTTCACCTCCAAAGAGATCCCGTTGACAATATGTAAATCTTTAATATGTTTCACCAGATTTTTTGCCTGAAGTTTATGCATCTTTGATTATCCTGTAGTGACGTGCCGCATTGGCTTTTTCTATCTCAACCATGAGCACGGGAATGCGCGCGGCTTTGACAATGCCGTAGAGCTCCTCGTCACCCCACTCTATAAAGTGGTATCCTTCACGCTCAAGCTCTTCTAGTAAACCCAGTGCTATAAAATGCTCTACACCCTGATTATAAATGTCATAATGAAACAACGTCTCGCCGTAACACTGCTGAATGGAAAAAGTGGGTGACGTCACGACATCTTGAAGCCCCAAATGGGCGGCTACCTTCTGAACCAATGTTGTTTTACCTGCTGCGAGATCTCCTTTGAGCAGCACAACTCCGCCCTCAGGAAGCCGTGACAACAGTGCTTGAACGACTATGGCTATGGTATCTAATTTACATGTAAATTGCACAGTGGGCGGTGTCATTTTCACAGGCGCTTCGATACCGATATGATGTCGTGCAGTTTGGCGCGTGCTTTGCCGCTTAAGAGCGCCTCTGAAGCCATCTGCAAACCCTCTTGCAGATCACGTGCCATTCCCTCAGCAAGCAGTGCGGCTGCGGCATTAAGCCGTACAATATCGCGCTGTGCATCACTTGCTTTGTTGTTAAGAATATTGTGTAATATGGCGGCATTTTTCTGGGCATCACCGCCAAGAACAGCATCAAAAGGCACTTTGGCAATACCATAGCGTTGCGGATCAATCTCAAACTCGTCAATCTGATTCGCTTTCAACAACGCCGCATAGGTGATACCGCTAATGCTAATCTCATCCATACCCTCTGCCGCACTCACGACCATGGCCGAAGTGGCTCCGTTTCTTTTGAGTACTTCGGCAATTTTGGGAACAAAACTTTTGTCAAACACCCCCAAAAGAAACTTCTGTACTCCTGCGGGGTTGGTTAAGGGACCCAAAACATTAAAGACCGTCTTTTCGCGAATAGACTTGCGTATGGGCATAATAAATTTCATGGCAGGGTGATGATTTTGCGCAAACATAAAACAAAATCCACACTCTTGCAACATGGTCGTTGTCTGCGCAAGATTCAAATTGAGCCTGACACCCAAAGCTTCCAGTACATCGGCACTTCCCGATTTTGAGGTAACGGAGCGATTACCGTGTTTTGCCACATACGCACCGCAACTCGCAACAACAATGGACGTTGTTGTCGAAATATTGAAACTGCCGCTTTTATCGCCTCCGGTACCGACAATATCAATAAGTTTTCCTTGCAGTTGAGCACTAACTTCTAACGTCAGTGCATGTGACCGCATCACTTCCGCCGCAGCGGCAATCGTTGCTGTCGGAGTCGTTGCATCCAACGGCATGCCGCGTAAGAACGTTTGCATCTGCTCGTCTGACATTTCATGACTGAAAAGACTTTCAAATTGTTTATGTACCTCGCGGTAACTCATGACAACTCCTTAATATACTCATCTTGCTGACTCTTTGGCGTCGATTTTCCTGTCGGAATTTTCAGAACTTCATACTGCTTGCTGCCTTTAAGATACAAGATGGTAATACGGTCACCAACTCCAACATTTTTGCTTGCCTTGGCTTCTTTGTCATTTAACAGTACAACATGTGAAGCAATCATGTCCTGTGCTACGGCACGTCGCTTGGTAATATTGACTGCATTTAAAAACTTATCGATTCTCATGAGCTTATTTTAGGTAAAAAATACTTATAGAAATGTAATGGCGCAAAAATTGTTCCAAATTGTCATTACCTTAAATAACGCAACAGCAATTGATAGAACACATCCATCTCAAAGGGTTTGGGAAGGTACTCTTCCATTCCAACATTTAAAATCTTCTCCAGCTCCTCACTCATCACATTCGCAGAGAGCGCTACAATGGGAACTTCTTCGTACCGGGGCATCTGTTTAATACGCTTGGTGGCTTCATAGCCGTCCATAACCGGCATACTCAGGTCCATAAAAATCAGTGAAATATTATGATGTTGCTGTGCTTTTGCCACGGCATCTTCACCGTTGTCGGCAACCATCACTTCAATAGGCGTTTTTTTCAAAAGTCCAACGATCACCTTTTGATTAATCTCATTGTCTTCAGCCAGTAAAATGGTCGATGGCGGCAGCTGAAGCAACTGTTCTTTGAGGGTGGTTTTTGCTATAGGTGCTTCAACCTTCGGCATGACATCACTGTAAAGTTCTACGACCATGTCAACAATGCGTTGCTGTGAAAACGGTTTAATGAGTTGATGGTCAAACACAAAAGGAAGTTTGCTGTTTTTCATTTTATTGTAGAGCGTCTCTACTAAAATCATTTTCACGGCATATGAGGCTTTAATGCTGTTTAAATAACCTACCGAACGCTCATCAAAGAGCATCTCATCCAAAAAGAGCAGATCAAAATGGGTCTCTTTTTTACTGACCTCACTCAATGAGGTCAGGGCGACAACATTATAATGAAAATACTCAAGTTTTTGTGTCAAAAATTCAATACTTTGCGCATTGGTATCAATAATTAATGCCCGTTTGAACATCATCGACTTAGAAGGCAGTCTGTAAATACGCTGTTCGTTGGGATCATACATCTGCAATTCAATCGTAAACACAAAACAGGCACCCTTGTCGTTGTCTGCCTTTTGGCAAGAAATGGTACCGCCCATCAACTCAACCAGCTCTTTTGAGATCGCCAATCCCAACCCGGTACCGCCATATACGCGCGAGGTTGAACTCTCGGTTTGAGAAAAGAGTGCAAAAGCACTCTCGATTTGATCCTGGGTCAGCCCGATACCCGTGTCTTCAACCTCAAACTCCAGAGTAATGACAGCATCATGACGCTGACGCTCTTTAATATTCAGGTAAACGCCGCCCTCTGAGGTAAATTTAATGGCATTGGAGATGAGATTTAACAGTATTTGAGAAATTCGCAGCGGATCACCAATATATTTTTTCGGCAGTGAGTTAGCAACCTGATAGAGAAAATGAATACCTTTTTTATTGGCTTCAATACCAATATTGTCAGAGAGACTCTCTAACACATCATTCAGGTCAAACTCAATATGCTCCAATTCAATTTTTTTAGCTTCGAGTTTTGAAAAATCCAAAAAATCGTTAATAAGCTGCAACATTCGGTCAGAAGCTTTGGAAATTTTATCAATCGGCATCGTATAGAGCTCGCTCACACCACTCTCTTTTAGCAGGTGAGTCATACCGATAATACCGTGAATGGGCGTACGCAACTCATGAATATTTTTAGCAAACGCTTCATCTTTGTGGCGTATCAGCCGTTGCAGCTCTGCATTCTGTGCACGCAATGCCGCCATGCGGCTTCTTAGACGAAAATACATGTAAAAACCTAACAGCAGTAATACGGCCAGAATTCCTACTTCAATCGTCGAAAGCGAAGTATCGGTACATGATGACGTTGTCATTGCCCCCATTGTCGGGCTTTCAGAACGAGCGGGTGAAGATGTTTCTGTTGCCATACGGAGCGTGTCGGTCGGCGTGTTATGTTCAGGTTCCGCCGGCACTTTTTTTACCGGCGCCGCCGATGTGACAACGGTTGTATCGTTTGAAGGCTGAGACACCGGTTCGGGTGTTTTTAGGACGCTCTCAATCAGCACAGGTGTTTGTTGCTGCAGTACCTCGGCAAAAAGATCGTTTTGACTGACAAAACGATTGACAAATGCATCTTTTTTAATTTTTCGTACTTCATCAAGTACCTGCTGCAGTACGGCACGGTCTCTAAACGGCTCGATACTGACAATAAAATATCTTCCCGATGCGCGGCTGAGAATATTAAAGCGGTGGTCGCTTTGAAGCATTACTATATGATCATTCTCATAAAGTCTATTTTCGATATCTTCTAATGCGCGCTCAGCAGACTCTTGAGTCGGAAACGATGCTACAATAATTTTTTTATAGGAGTATTCAGCATGCAGCACCATCGCCAGAAAACACGGTAACAGTAAAAGTCGTCGTAACAGCATATCAGAGCCTCAACAATATCATAATTAAAATCTTATAGATTATAACATTTTTTCTATAGAGATGCACGTTTCCATATAATTTATCACGTCATTACACTTGGGTAAATCTTCTATCGCACGCGGTTAGAAGGCAAACTCACGGTTTTCTCGCCACCAGTGACGCAATTTTGACATTTTCGCCGCGAAGATTGGTGTCAACCTTTTCTTCATAATAGATAATCTCCAAGTCACAAAACAGTGCTAAAAGCTCATTGACATGTAACACATAGGCTCGATTGCTCGGTTGATGGAACCCAACACCTTCCGCCTCGACAAAGGTCTCAAAAATAATGATACCTTCTGGCTTCAGTGCCTCTTTGATTTGAGGGACTAGTGTTCGATCCAAATAGTTGATATTGACAATAAGATCATAGGTTTGTGTCAATGTGTAGGTATCAAGATCGGCACAAACAGGTGTGACATTGGTAACATTTTTAAGGTGGGAGAGTGCCACCTCCGAAATATCAACCGCCTCAACATGAAAACCCAATTCCGCCAAAAAAACGCTATGGCGTCCTTGTCCACATGCAATATCCAGAGCATCGGCTATCTTGGCGTATTGCACATAATCCTTGAGAATCTTACTGACGTGAGTCGGCATAGGAAGCGTGCGATATTTTTGGTTCCATCGTCTGTTGTCATCATGCATAACTAACTACTTTTTTTAAATATCAGTAGCATTTTATCATCAACATCATAAAGAGAGAGCGGGTGATCTTCAATTAATGTCAACGTACCATTGTTTCGTAGTGTTTCCAATGAATGATAATACTGCACAATAGTCTCTTGAAACTTTACATAACGGGCATCATTCTGACGCTCAAACAGGGTAAACTCGCTCAAAAGCCGCTCTTTGTCATAAACGGCATTAACATTAAGAAAATAGGTTTCATCTTCAGCACTCATGCTACCCTCTGCCACATCACTAAAGCCGTATTCACTGTTGACATCGACAATAAAAATGCCGCCCTCTTCCAAAGTATTGGCCACACAACGAAAAAAGTCTGAAAGTTCTGACGGCGGAATGAAGTTGAGCACATCAAAAATGGCTACGGCTGCTTCATATTTTTGCGTTACGTCACAAATATTTTTACATGTAACATTGAGCCCTTTGTCTTGCGCCGCCGCAACCATCACGGGCGAAAGGTCTATACCGCTACAGACAATGCCCGCGGCACCGGCTTGTGTCATAAAACCGCCGCGACCGCAACCAATATCCAAAACCGAGCCGATCCGTTCATCTTCTAGCAGGGTCAGAAAAATGGAATGCAGTATGTGGGTTGACTCTTCAATGCCCAAAAGATGTTCACTGACAGCGTAAATATCCAACGCCCTGCTCATAAGCAGTGTCCCCGCAAAAACTGCTCAAGCTTCTCTTTGCCAAGCGGTACACAAAAATGGTAACCCTGCCCAATCTGACAACCGTTATTGGCAAGGAACTGCTCTTGCTCCGCATTTTCAATGCCTTCAGCAACATTAACATAGCCCAAACTTTGAGACAAAACAATAATGGCCTTGGCAATGGCAACATCATTGGTATCGTGGGGCAGTTCATCGACAAACGATTTGTCAATTTTGAGTTCATCAATAGGAAACTGTTTCAAATAACTCATAGACGAGTGTCCGGTTCCAAAGTCATCTATTGAAATAGCAAACCCCAGCTCTTTAAGGCGGCTTAAGATACGCATACTGTATTTGGTATTTTTCATAATATGACTCTCGGTAATCTCCAGCACGATGTCACTTGTGTCAATGCCGATATCTCGAGTAATGGCAGCAATATCATCAATAAAATTCTCCTGATAGATCTGTACGGCAGAAATATTGATTGCGACAACTTCAAGCGTGGAACAGAACGTTTTAAAATGTAAAAAATCCCGGCAT
>QNZR01000158.1 GCA_003978475.1 Sulfurimonas sp. | reverse complement strand
GCACGTAATCTTCATTGACGCTGGGCATCTCGTAGTTAATCACATAATCCAAATGGTCAATATCGAGTCCGCGAGCTGCAATATCTGTGCCAACCAAGACCCGTATGCTGCCGTCTCGAAATGCCTGAAGGGTACGCTTTCGTGCTCCGGCCTTGTGTTCACCGTGAATGGCTAAAGTGCTCAAACCGGCATCATTCAGATAGGATGCCACCTCGTCGGCTCTCTTTTTGGTTTTAACAAATACAAGTACTCTGTGCCAGTTTTTTGATCCGATCCAATAGGCAAGAAATTCACTTTTTTTCTCATCATCGATCCGACAGACCGAGTGCGTTACGGTTTTGGGAATCTCTCCGGCACGATTGATCTCAAACTGCAGTGGTTTGCGCAATACTTTTTGAGAAAGCATCTTGACTTTTCCCATAAGTGTAGCACTAAACAGCAGGGTCTGGCGGGATGCGGGAAGTCGATCGACAATGCGGTAAACATCATTGTGAAAACCCATGTCAAACATACCGTCTGCTTCATCAATGACAAAATATTCAATAAAAGCCAGATTGATTTTTTTAAGTGCTATGATATCAAGCAGACGTCCGGGCGTCGCTACAATAACTTCTGCTCCTTCTCTAAGGCGCCGTACCTGCGGATCAATTTTGACACCGCCGTAAAGCAGTTGAAAATTTACATGTAAATAACAGCCATACTGCTCAAGACTCGCTCCGACTTGCAAGGTCAGCTCCCGTGTCGGCGTCAGAATTAGCATTCTGGGGTGAGAAAAGCCCTCGGTATGCGGTGTTTTACTGAGCAGATGCAACAGAGGTAACAGATACGAAGCTGTTTTACCGCTTCCGGTTTGTGCTGTTGCGAAGAGGTCACGTCCGCGCAACAGTGCGGGAATAACTTTTTTCTGAACGTCAGTAGGCGTCTTGTAGCCGCACTGTTCAATCGCTTTAAGAAGCTCGTGACGCAATCCCAATGTGTGAAATGTCATTGGCTTGCCTTAAAGTTCCCGTACATTCCAGGGCAAACCCTGATCACGCATCTCTTGCATAAACGGATCAGGATCAAACTGCTCCATATTAAATACCCCTTTGTCATACCACCGCTTCTCTACCATCAACTTGGCGCCTATCATTGCCGGAACACCCGTCGTATAGGAAACTGCCTGAGCCTTAACATCACGAAAACAGGCTTCATGGTCACTGACCTGATAGATATAGATCTTTCGTTGCTTGCCGTTTTTGATGCCCTGAACAACTACTCCGATATTGGTCTTTCCTTTGGTTCGTGCTCCCAGAGTTGCCGGATCGGGCAAAAGCGTTTTTAAAAACTCAATGGGTACAATGCGCTGTCCACGGTGTTCTACCGGCTCAATTCCCAGCATACCGACGTTTTCCAGTGCTTTCATGTGCATCAAATAGCTCTCACTAAACGTCATAAAAAAACGAATACGCCGCAAGCCCTCAATATGTTGCACCAGAGACTCCATCTCCTCATGATAGAGCAGATAACTCTCTTTAATACCGATTTCAGGATAATCCCATGGCATATGTATGGCCATCGGTTCGGTCTCAATCCATGTTCCATCCTCCCAGTAACGCCCTTTTGAGCTGACCTCACGCAAATTAATCTCGGGATTAAAATTGGTAGCAAAGGCATAGCCGTGATCACCCGCATTACAGTCTAAAATATCAATGGTATGAATTTCATCAAAATAATGCTTCTGGGCATAGGCACAAAAAACATTGGTTGCCCCGGGGTCGAAACCACTGCCTAAAAGCGCCATGACACCCGCTTTTTTAAAAGCGGTATCTTTGGCCCACTGCATTTTATACTCAAATTTTGCCTCATTCGGATGTTCATAATTCGCCGTATCCACATAATCAATACCGGTGGCAATACAGGCGTCCATCAGTGTCAAATCCTGATACGGCAGTGCCACGTTAATCAGTATGTCGGCACCGACCTTTTTAATCAGCGCAATAACATCTTCGGTATGATCCGCATTGACACAAGCGATTTCAACAGCCCCTTGAGGAAGCTCTTTTTGTATGGTCTCGCATTTACTCAGGGTACGTGATGCCAATACGATCTTGACAAAGGTTCGGGCATTTTGAACGCATTTATGTGCTACTACCCGACCGACACCCCCTGCACCGACAATCAATACCGTCGCCATCACCGCTCCTCAATCAATTTACTGTAATTATAGGCTGTTTTTACCCAAAACTTACTGTATTACTGCTCTTTTATTGCCGGTTTATCTAAAACACATTATAATCGTTCCTAATTCCATAAAAAAGGAGATACGATGTCACAAGTCGTGAAAGTGATTGAAGTTCTGGCACAATCAAAAAAAAGCTGGGAAGATGCCGCTGACAAAGCAGTCAAAAAAGCAAGCAAGTCGATTAACAATATCAAGTCCGTTCATATTGTCAGTATGAATGCCAAGGTTGTTGACAACACCATTGTTAAATACCGCATTAACGCTAAAATTTCATTTGTTATAGGCGATAAATAGTCCCACTCTTTTATCTATGATTAATGCTTAATCATATATGATAACCTATCTGCCTTCAAAGGATGGTTATCATGCCGAGCATTACCCTCATTGACAATCGTAACAACACACGTTATGAATTTGACGTTCTACACCCGACTCTGGGTCCCGATGTTATTGACATTAGAACACTTTACAAAAAAACCGGTATGTTTACTTACGATCCCGGTTTCACTTCAACAGCAAGCTGCAGCTCCAGTATTACCTATATTGACGGAGAACAGGGACAACTGCTCTATCGCGGCTATGATATCAGTGACCTTGCCAACCATAAAAGCTATCTCGATGTCTGTTATCTACTGCTTACGGGCGAACTGCCCACGACTACCGAGCTCATAGAATTTGACAACGAACTGCGCAAACGTTCCTTTGTTCACGAAGGGATTAAAGAACTTTACAAATCTTTTCCCGACAAAGCTCACCCTATGGCAATGATGTCATCTGCCGTCTCTGCTCTGTCCACCTTCTATTTCGAACACCTGAGCATAGAAGACACCAAAGAGATGCAGGTTATGGCACGTCGTATTATTGCCAAAATACCGACACTGGCTGCTTTTACCTACCGCCGTATGTATGGTATTCCTTTTATCTATCCCGACATTGAGCGCTCTTTTACCGAGAACTTTTTATATATGATGCGCGCCTATCCTCATGCTGAACCCGAAATTTCTGAAGTCGAAATTCGAGCACTCGATACCATCTTCACCCTACATGCCGACCATGAACAAAATGCCTCAACCTCAACCGTGCGTGGCGTTGCCTCAACCGGTGCCCATCCCTATGCCGCTCTTTCTGCCGGCATTAGCGCCCTGTGGGGACGTGCGCACGGAGGAGCCAATGAGTCCGTGATTGCACAATTGGAGTTTATCGGCTCTATTGAGAATGTCGAATCGTTCATAGAACGGGCGAAAGATCCCAATGACGGTTTTCGTCTCATGGGGTTTGGTCATCGCGTCTATAAAAACTTTGACCCCCGTGCCCGCATTCTTTCAGCATTGCTGCATGAATTAAAAGATGAACTGGGTGTTAACAGTGAGCTGCTTGATATAGCCCAACGCATTGAACAGATTGCGCTCAAAGATGAGTACTTTGTTTCACGCAATCTTTATCCCAACATTGATTTTTACTCCGGACTGATTTTAACCGCACTCAAAATCCCCAAAAGCATGTTTACTATTATATTTGTTGTAGGCAGAACCGTAGGTTGGGTAACACAGTGGATGGAACTTCAAGAAGACAGTGAGATGAAAATAGCGCGTCCGAGACAGCGCTACATAGGACCTCTCCTGCGAGAGACATAGAGGATTGTCTAGAGACACAGCACTGTGGCTGCCGTCCCTACTCTAACACTTTCAACACTACAGCTTAATACCTAAAGATTCAAGTGTCTCATAGGTGATGCCGCCGGTTGCAAGGGCATGTTTTCGTTGGTATTTCTCTAACATCGAATACGTTGCTCTGCCGAGTTTGCCATCGACCTTACCTACATTAAAACCCTGTTTGTTTAATGCCGCCTGAATTTTAGCAACAACGTCTTCGTTCATATTGGTCTGACATAAAATACGCTGCCATTTTGTTGTTGAGGGTGATACTTTTTCACGTTTTGTGACAGTCTTGTACTCTGCGGGAGTCGGTACTTTAAACTCTTTGGCTTCAGAGACCAGTTTTTTGACCTTCATCATTTTATATTCAGCCGGAATAACAATCTCTTTGGTTGTAGCCGGAGTTACTAAGACCGTTTTAGTTACCGTTTTGGTTACAGCAGGAGTCTCTTTAAGACAAATTTGCTGACCGGTCGGCTTCAGACCTTTCTCAACGCGAAGCCCTACTTCTTTCCATGTAAACAGCGGTTGAGACTCCAAAACGGTTTTGGTAATTTTTTTAACTACCGGCGGAACCTTGATTTTTTTAACCTGTGCTTCTGAAACCAGTTTTTTAACTTTTACGGTTTTGTATTTCGCCGGGATTTCTACCACTTTTGTAGTCGCCGGAGATTTCAAAACACTCTTTTTGATGGTTTTATATCTTGCCGGTACAGTAACAAGACACATGATTTCACCGGTAGCACCATGAATTTTTTGTGCCGGATTGGAGCCTTTTTTCCAAACCTGTTTTTCTGCCTCTATGAGGATTTTCTCTTCTTGTGTTTCAAAAACCGCCGGAATTTCAATGGTCTTTTTCGAAGCCGGTTTGATTTCAACTTTTTTCTCTACCCACTCATATTTTGCCGGAATGATCTCAATTTTTTCCGTAGCCTCTTTAATGACCTTTTCTTCGGTAACGGTTTTGTATTGTGCCGGTGTGACATACTCTTTATAGCAGGTATTTGGCGTGGTGCCATTAATATCGATGCCTTTGTTTTTAGCAGCAGCAAGCAGGTCGGGACTTACGGGAACAGCATGGCGTTTTAGACTGGACATCCACTGTCTGCTTGCCGGTTTGACCTCAATTTTTTCCGTTACTTTTTTATATGTTGCCGGGATAGGTTTGAGTTTTTTTCTCTCGGGAACCACCATAACTTTTTCGCTTACCCATTTGTACTTTGCCGGAACAATAGAGATCTTTTCAGAAGCCTCTCTAACAAGAACCTTTTCTACTTTGTCGGTGTAAGAAGCGGGAACAACGACTTTAGCATAACATTCACCGGGCTTGGCGTCTCCGGGTATGAGCGACGCTGTTTCAGCCGATGCAGATGTAACAACCGCAAGCGCAGCGATAGCAACGAGTGACAATTTTGTAATCATAAACTTTCCTTGAACGAATTGAATTTGAGACATATCATACATTGATACAACTTGTAAGCATATTATAGCCTTTAGTAACAAAGTTATATCTTATTCATATACAATAAATCAAAACTTTCTGACCATATAGTAACTAACAAAAACTTTAAAGACTATTTTTTCAATACCAAAGTTGTACTCCAGCCTTCATATCTCCCATGTTCTTCCATTGCTATAACAAACAGATCTTCCGTGATTTCATGAATGACTGCATCACTGACATCATGTGATTTGGTTATGACAATAATGTGACGAAGCTCACCCGTATCATCGGTATATTCATGTTTACATGTAAATTCCAGAGCAGACGCTTTTTGTAAAGCACGCACAGCATTGCCTCGTGTCGGAAACAGAAGATAATGCTCTACTTCACGCTCCTGTTCGCATTGATCTTCAGCTTCTTGTAATTGTGCTATGGTCTGAGTATTTTGAATTTGCAACAATTGCCTGGCATCGGGGTAAAGGGCATCAAAATAGAATTTTTGTTTAGCGTCTTTGCATGAACCCATATCATACCCGGAGTATTCGCTCATGAATGCAGCAACGACGGGTTCAAACGTTTTAGCACTCGGCGCATAAAAATAGAGTTCAAGCTCCCCATCAACAATACGGTAGCCCGCCAGTTCCGCACGCAGGCGCTGTTTCAATACTTCAGCAAGCGTCTGCAGCAACTGTTCATACTGCTCTCGTTCAGCGGCATTATACGGAAGGAAGAGCCACAACAAGGTCTCCAAAGCACAGGCATCCGATGCCGCTTCGAATTCCAGATTGACACCGATTTCAACCGATGATGCCGTCGCTTCGCAGACAGGGTGATATTTTGACAATATTTGCATGATTACTCTTTTATAATTAAGCTATAATGTTACACTTATGAATGATATCTATACCTTAACACTCATCTACATTATGCTGGAACTTTTTGAAACCCAGTGGCAAAAAGCAGATACCATGATGGGCATGCTGCGCCGTATGTACGAACGGTACCGTAGCCATATGATCCTGTTTTTACTACTGCATCCTACCTTTTATTTTACTATTTATCTGGCAATGATCACCGATTACAGAGCAGAAATTCTAGTGGTACTGTTGGTTAAAACCTTTGATATTGCGACTAAAATCATTATCATGACACAGGTATTTGACAAGCGGGAGGTCTCCAGAGAGCTCTCTCAGATATTGCACGCACCGCTTCATGGAGTTATGCCCTATATGGGCATGCTGCTCTATACTCCTTTAATATTTATGGGATTAACCTAATCGGTGTTGACTGTGGCGTTAATTTTTTCATAAATATCCAGGATTTCTGATTTTTTCTCGAAAAAACTGTTTTTATTGGCAATGAGATAGGTCGAAGACTCCATAATAGTCTCCACCACTTCCAGTCCGTTTTGTTTCATGGTTGCTCCGGTCTCGACAATATCGACAATCATATCGGCCAGTCCGACC
>QNZR01000179.1 GCA_003978475.1 Sulfurimonas sp. | reverse complement strand
TCACCGCTGCCTCCTTTAGCCAGTGCATTGGTGCCAAGCGCGTTGATGTAGTATGTTTCATTGTGAGCAATAATGACATTGGCTCCTTTTAAAAGCAAAACGACGTGAGGATAGGCTTTTGAGAAGCATTCCACATAATAAAAGCGATTGTTTTGTAGCTCTTCGACACCAATGTCGGCAATGTCGCACGCTTTTAAAACCGTGGTAAACTCTTTTGGGTGCGGTGTGATAATAATCTGTTCTCGCTGCAATAAGGTTAAAAACAGGGCGTGAGAAAAAATATCGGCATCTAAAATGATGGGCAAGTTGTGCTGAAGATATGACTCAAGCTCATGGTCGGAAAATTCATTTCCCAAGCCCATACCGAGTGCGATGGCTGTTGTAGTGTCGGGCAGAAGATGTGACTGCATCAATTCATGCGGAAGTTGTACATTTTCATTGGAAAGCAGGGTGACCAAACCTGCGCCAAAACGAAACGCGGCCGTTGCGGCAATAATAGCTGCGCCCTGTTTTTCTCCACAAACAATCGCCAGATGTCCGAAGCTGCCTTTGTGAGTGTTTTGGATGTTGCGATGAGGCAGTTTCAGGTCATCACTCTCAAGAAGCCGGTAATTTGAGTCTGTCTCATAGAGGGCACGGCTAAGCCCCAAATTCAGTACATGTATGGTTCCGACAACATCTTTAACCGCGTCGCTGAACATGCTCAGTTTCAGAGCCCCCATGGTCAGTGTGACATCGGCTCTAAAGGTTTGCTTTTCCAAGGTACCTTCACGATGCAGTCCCGAGGGAATATCACAGGCGATTTTTATGGCTTTGATGGTGTTGATTTGCTGTAACAGTGCGGCGGTTTCGGTGTCAAAAGCACGAGAAAACCCTGTGCCAAACAGCGCATCGACTATAATATCGGCACAAGGGAGCGTATTGACAATGTCAACTCCTGCGTTCGTAGCGCGGCGTAGCTGTAGCTGCGCCATCGGTGAGGAAGCTCCAAACGGAAGATAGACACAGACACGGTAGTCTTGATGTAAGATACGCGCCAATGCCATGCCGTCGGCACCGTTATTGCCACTGCCGCAGACAACGAGCAGGGAATGCGTACGGTCGTAGTGTGTCGTAATGTACTCCCGCATGCCGTCGGCCGCATGCTCCATCAACAGATCTTCACTCAATTCAAAGGTATTGTAACACCGCTGATCAAGCGATGCCAGCTCATAAAATATTTTTTGCATGCGGTTATTATATCAGGTGTGAGTTAAAGGCTCTTTGAGATATAATTGTGTTTATGGATAATTATTTAGCGATTGCCAAAGAGACGCTGCATACTGAAGCGAAAACTCTTGTTGAAGCGGCAGACAATTTAGAGGGCAGTTTTAGTGATGCGGTTGAGATGATTCTGGCATGCCGCGGCAAACTGATTGTCAGCGGTGTGGGAAAATCAGGATTGATCGGTGCCAAAATGGCAGCAACCTTTGCGTCAACAGGTACACCGAGTTTTTTTCTGCATCCTACCGAAGCGCTGCATGGCGATTTGGGGATGATCGGCAAAGACGATAGCGTTTTGGCCGTCAGCTACAGCGGTGAAAGCGACGAACTAAGCTCCATTTTGCCACATATCAAGCGGTTTAATATTCCACTAATCGGCATGACGCGTAATCATCACTCTACTTTGGGGCGCTACAGTGATGTGGTTATCAGCATTCGTGTCAATAAAGAGGCGTGCCCGCTGGATATTGCACCGACGAGCTCAACAACGCTGACGCTGGCGCTTGGAGATGCCCTGGCAATCTGTCTGATGAAGACCCGTGGTTTTGCCAAAGAAGACTTTGCCTCATTTCACCCCGGTGGCGCCCTGGGCAAGCGGCTGTTTGTCAAAGTCAGCGATATTATGCGTCGGGACAATCTGCCTATAATTTCTCAAAAAAGCCCTATGAAAGAGGCTATAGTCGCCATCGGTGAAGGACGACTCGGTACAGTATTTTTGGTGAATGATGCCCATGAAATGGTCGGAATTTTAAGTGATGGAGATGTGCGACGGGCACTGATGCAAGAGCAGTTTTCTTTGGAGACCCCCGCGATTGACTACGCCACCAGAGAGCCGGTTACCATTAGCGATGAATCGATGCTTGCAAGCGATGTGCTGGTATTGATAGAGCGTAAAAAAATTCAGATTTTAGCCGTTACCGACCATAACGGTCACATCAGCGGGGTAGTGCACCTGCATGATTTAGTCGAAAAAGGAATTGCATCATGATGCGTTTAAACAAATTTATAGCCCACTACTCGTCCTATTCACGAAGAGAGGCAGATCGCGCTATTAAGGAAGGATATGTCAAGGTGGAGGGCGAGGTACAGACCAATCCGGCAACTCAGGTCGATGAGCGGTTTGCCAAAGTCGTGATCAGCGGTAAAAAAATTGTACCGAGTGATCAGTTCACCGTCATTGTCTACAATAAACCCAAAGGGGAACTGGTCACTAAAAAAGATCCCCGCGGACGCCAGACCATTTACGATACTCTAGAACATAAATACCGACATTTTATTCCCGTCGGGCGACTTGATTATGCTAGCGAAGGCGTGCTGCTGCTCACCGATGCCTCACGGGTGGCTACGGCACTGATGAACTCCGATTTGCAGCGTATTTATAAAGTGAAAATCCGCGGAAGCGTACCTGAGCTGATGGAACAAGCGATGCAGGAGGGACTTGAGCTTGAAGATGCCAGTGCCGGGGCACATTCGCATTCACGGATAACTTCCATGAATTTTGCGCCGTTTTATGCCTATCAGATTCAAAAAAATACACCGAATTACTCCATTTTAAAAGTGGCGATCGGTGAGGGGCAAAATAGAGAACTGCGCCGCTTTTTTGCCCATTTCGGTAATGAAGTCGTCGATTTGAAGCGTCTGGATTTTGGCGGTATAGAGCTCAATAATCTGCCCACGGGCAAGAGTCGTTTTTTAACACGAAGTGAGTACCGTACCCTTCATCAATTTTTAAAAGAAGAAGCGAAAGCGCCGCAATAATGGCAGATTGGACGCGACAGCTTCGCCCGCAGTGTTTTGATGACGTGGTCGGGCAGGCGCATTTGTGTGCCCCAGAGGCGCCGCTGCGACAGTTATGCGAGAGCGGGGCATTGGGACACAGTTTTTTTTACGGACCTCCAGGAACCGGTAAAACCACTTTGGCACGTATTATTGCCTCGGTGATGGCCCTTCCGTTTTATGAATGCAATGCCACCTCCCTTAAAGTGGAGCAGTTGCGCAAGATATTTGAACAGCATAGAAACACGTTGCAGCGTCCGCTGATCTTTATTGATGAAGTGCACCGTTTGGCAAAAAATCAGCAGGAAGTACTCTTGCCTGTTATGGAAACTAACGCCGTGTTAGTTTTGGGTGCTTCAACGGAAAACCCTTTCTTTTCCCTGACAGCAGCAATGCGTTCGCGTTCGTTACTCTTTGAGCTAAAGGCATTAAAACATGAGGCGTTAGAGGCTCTTTTAGAGCGGGTGATTGCCCAGGCGTCACTACAGGTCGATGATGCGGCACGTGAGTATTTGCTTCAAAGTAGCGGCGGAGATGCTCGAGCCATGCTAAAGCTGTTGGAGTTTGCTTCAGCCATTGATTTACAGGTCAATCTAACAATGCTTAAAGCACTGCGTCCTACAGCGCTCAATGACGGCAGTTCTGAAGCAGGGGTGCATTATGATTTGGTCTCGGCACTCATTAAAAGTATTCGGGGAAGTGATGCCGATGCGGCAATCTATTATTTGGCACGTCTGATTGAAGGGGGTGAACCGCCTGAGTTTATTGCCCGGCGTTTGGTGATACTTGCCAGCGAAGATGTGGGCAATGCCAATCCTCAAGCATTGACACTCACAACCTCCACCATGACAGCCGTCAGCACTATCGGCTACCCCGAAGCCCGCATTATTTTGGCTCAGACGGTTATTTATCTTTGCGGTTCACCTAAATCCAATGCTGCTTATTTAGCGATTAACAAAGCGCAAAAAGCGGTACGTGACGGAGAGATTTTAGCCATTCCTGAAACAATTCAGCAACATAGTCAACATTACATGTATCCACATGATTTCGGCGGTTGGGTAGCGCAGACCTACCTTAGCAAGCCTCTGCATTTTGTAGCGCTTAAAGATATCGGCTACGAAAAGAAGATGAAAGCATGGTTCGCAGCGCTTAAAGAGTCCTCACATTAATAGAGCATTAACATAGATAGGTAAAAATTTCTTGTGGTCAGGTGTAGAAAGCAAGCTCGAGTGCTTTCTACACAATTTCAGCATTCACGTTACTACCTTTTCCAAACAACATTCCCATAAAATTTTTTACATGTAGTTTACACATTGAAATAACTGGCTTTAGGGTGGTAGACTACCAGCGCCGATGTTGACTGCTCCGGATGAATCTGAAAGGTTTCACTCAGTTCAATCCCCTCTTCCTCAGGACGTAATAATTTAAACAGCGGTACATTGAGTTCAAGGTCGGGACAGGCGGCATAACCAAAAGAGTATCGTGACCCCTGATAGCGATTCATTCTGACATCATTTAAGGTATTGCCTTCACCTTCGGAAATATTGAGATCAAGTCGTATCTGTTTGTGTGCCATCTCGGCAAGGGCTTCGGCAAGTTCTACACCCAGACCGTGAAACTGGTAGTACTCATTGTAATTTCCGGCATCATAAATTTCACGTTCCGCCTCACTGAGCTTGGCTCCGGCACTGACACAGGTAAGGGCGACAACATCATGACGATCACGATGAAAAAAGTCACTGATGGCGCGATGAGGTTTTTTACGTTGACGTGGAAAGTCGAAATGGTATTGGGTACGGCCAATGACATGTTCAAGCGTATCGCTACAGATCTCACTGTCGTTGTGCCACCCTTCGCTCTCATGGAAAATGAGCAGTGTGTTGTCATCACTGCGGCACGGCCAGTAACCGTAGAGAATGGTCGGCTCAAAGAGCTGCTCATCCAAAAAACGCTGTTTGAGTTTTTCGTACGCGGGCCAGACAATTTCATTAAGCTGCTTGGCATACGCCTCACGACTCATGCCTTTGGAGCTGTAGCCCCAGCGGGATTTAAACAGGAGCTTATGATTTATCCACTCAAAGGCAAGCGCTACTTGTGTCGGAGTCAAGATGAGTTTGCGACGTCCCCAAAACGGAGGTGTCGGAACCCTTACGTCACGAGCGGGCATGACAATCTCTTCAAAAGGGGGAATAACTACATCATTATGGTGTGTGACTTTGGGCGCTGCAACCTCTTTGGGGTGCAAATCGGTGTCAAAATTTCCTGCCTCAATGCGGCTCATTGCCGTGACACCGTCAAAGGCATCTTTGCAGTAGAAGATGGGACCCTCATAATAAGGGCGGCAATACTCATCAATAAACGAACGTGTCAATGCGGCGCCGCCAAGCAGAATGGGAATATCAATGCCGGCATTTTTCATGCTGTGAAGATTCTCTTTCATGACCTGTGTAGATTTTACCAGCAGACCGCTCAT
The DNA here is from genome assembly GCA_003978475.1 of Sulfurimonas sp. Lineage (GTDB taxonomy): Bacteria > Campylobacterota > Campylobacteria > Campylobacterales > Sulfurimonadaceae > QNZR01. Next base: position 1,393 of record QNZR01000179.1, on the reverse strand, counting down.
ACCGATAGCTTGCGCACGGGAGGTTTTCAGTGTGTTTACAAACTGATCCAGATCAACTTTAATGCCGAGGTTGATGACCTTAAAGCCGTTATTGGAGAGAATAATATCGACAAGATTTTTGCCTACATCGTGGACATCGCCTTTAACCGTGCCTAAAATGAGTGTGGTATCGACCGGTTTGTCAATTTTAGGCAGGTAGGGGTTGAGATAATCGACCGTGGTTTTCATGGTTTCGGCACTTTGAAGAACAAAGGGCAGTTGCATTTGTCCCGAACCAAAAAGCTCCCCAACGACCTTCATGGCATCAATCAGAATCTCATTAACAATTTTTTCCGGTGCAATCGTTTTGCGAGCCTCTTCTACAAGCGGAATCATACGCTCTTTATCGCCGTCCATAAGGAGTTTGGCAATTTTCTCTTCATCACTGAGTTGCTGATACTCTGCATCTTCAACCTGCGTATCAACAGCTTCTTTGGAGCTAAAGTGGTCAATAAAATCAAAAAGAGCCTGACCGTCGGGTTTGGTGTTAAACAGCAGATCATTACAGATCTGTTGATCATCTTGAGAGATTTTATTGAGTGGAATGATATGTTTGACATTAATAATGACTGCTGTTAATCCGGCGCGAATACAGTGGTCTAAAAAGATGGAATTCAGATAGGGGCGAGCCTCTTTATCCAACCCAAACGAAATATTGGAAAGTCCAAGAACCGCCCCCACTTCGGGGTGTCTTCGCCGGAGTTCGGCAATGGCATCAATTGTCTGTATGGCGGCATCGCGGTACTCTTCATCGCCGCTTCCAACCGTGAATGTGAGCAGGTCAAAGACCAGATTTTCCGGATGGAGTCCATGCTTTTTGGTGGCAAGGTCATAAATGCGTTCGGCAATGGCTATTTTTCTCTCAACGGTTTTTGCCATACCCGTTTCATCAATGGTGAGGCAGACCAGTGCCGTACCGTATTTTTTGGCCAACTGGCAGATCGCATCAAATTTCTCCATGCCGTCTTCGAGATTGACGGAGTTAATGATGGGTTTGCCGCCGATAAGCTTCAGTGCCGTTTCCAGAGCTGAGAGCTGTGTGGAATCGGGCATGAGCGGCAGGCTGATCTTTTGGGCATAGAGACTCATGACTTCGTGCATATCGTTGTTCTCATCACGACCGGCAAAACCGACGGAAAGATCAATAACATGAGCACCGGCACGTACCTGTTGCTGGGCAACACTGAGGGTGCCTTCATAATCTTCGGCCAAAAGAAGTTCACGAAAGGCTTTGGATCCCGTCGCATTGGAACGTTCCCCGATAAGCAGCGGCGCCGGATCCTGCATAAGGGGTACGGTGCTAAAGAGTGATGCCAAAGAGGTGACCTGGGTACCGCCTGGTTGTTTGGGAGTT
>QNZR01000003.1 GCA_003978475.1 Sulfurimonas sp. | reverse complement strand
ATTATTTTTTTCTCCCTTTCATACTATTTCTGACACTGCAGGCACAGTGTCACTACACCATTGATGCAACACTCGATCCCAAACAGCATCAACTCACTGCCGAAGTCACCATTACCGACACTAACCGCTCTCACATTCGCAACCTTGAGGATTTTCCTCTGACACCCGGACAACAACCGACACAATCGCTCCATTTTTCGTATGAAAAAACCCTGCCCGGTTCTATTGAGGAAGATTTTATCTTTTTAGGCAATGCGTGGCTTCCGCAAAACAGCAAATTGTGTACTTACGAATTACATGTAACGCTTCCTGAGGGTTTTATTGCTGTGAGTGAAAGCGAGGAGGAAACCGTTACGCACAACACCAAAGAGCAAAACGTTCGCTACACCTTTAAGATGTCCAAACCGATTGATCACATCAACCTCATTGCCTCCAAAGATTTTGTTGTTCATTCACAAACCCATCACGGCATAACCGTCTCAACCTATCTGTTCAAAAAACATGCTCACCTCGCATCGACTTATATTGATAAAGTCATCCATTATATCGATGAGTACGAAAGCCTGCTCGGCTCTTTTCCCTATACCCGTTTTAGTGTCGTTGAAAACAGCTTTCAAACCGGCTACTCCATGCCGACATTCACACTAATTGGCGATAAAATTATTGACAAACCGTTTCTACTGGATGTCTCACTCGGACACGAGATTGTCCATCAGTGGTTTGGCAACAGTGTTTTTAATGATTTCAACCAGGGGAACTGGGTGGAGGGTCTGAGCACCTATTTGGCAGACCACTACTATAGCGAACGCAAAGCGCAGGGGTGGCAATACCGAAAAAACCTCTTAGAGAACTTTGCCGCCTATGTCCATCATGACAACCTAACCTCGCTATCTGACTTTAAACAACGTACCGATCGTGCTTCGATGGCAATAGGTTACGGAAAAGGTGCCTTTGCCTTTCATACACTGCGACGCTATCTGGGTGATGATGCCCTCTTTTTTGATGCGCTCAAAGCCTTTTACCAAGCCTACCGATTCCAATATGCCACCTATGCCGATATTGCCGACTTTTTTACACGCTATACACAAAAAGACTGCACCGATATCATTCACAATATGTTTGAACATCATGATATCATCCATTTCAAGCCCACGTCAATGAGTTTAGGCTATGAAAATGGCCACTACCGGCTTCATATTAACGTGCCCCATGATCAGGACAAGCATCATGGTTACCAAGCCCCGTTTGTCGTCAAAACCACTAACGGCGAAGAGAATTTTCTGGTTACCGTAGAGGGAGATACCAATATCACACTGCCCTTGAAACACCGTCCTGTAGAACTTATTTTTGACCGGGATTATGATCTGTTTCGAACCCTCTCGCCTAAAGAGAGCACACCCAATATCGCCAAGCTCATTGCCGACGAACATCTGCTGGTCGTCACCGGTAAAGATTGGCTTTTTACCAATGTTCAAAGTGTATTTAGCGGTGCCACTCAAATACGTCCTCATGATCTGACCTTTCTTCAGATGCAGCAGAACAATATTCTCTTTTTATCCGATGCCAGAGATCTGGCAGAAAAATCCCTGCCGAATCTGCATCATGCTACCGAGGGTTTCATATTTCAGGTGGAACGTAACCCGTGGAGCCCTCGCAAGGTTGTCGCCTACAGCGAGGCGTCCAGCCCCGGTGAAGCAATGAAAGCCGCAGGAAAAGTCTCTCATTATGGCACATACTCCTTCTTGCACTTTCAAAACGGTCAACTCAAAGCAGAGTCCATACTGCCGACACAACGTGGTAGCATCTTCCCGGTCAGTAAAGAAAAGCAGGTGGTTCGCGTTCCGAAAAACCAGGATTTCAACACACTCATGAATGCTATTGAAGATAAAAAAGTGGTCTTCGTCGGGGAGGCGCATACCACCTATGTCCATCATGTCAATCAACTCGAAATCATTAAAGCGCTTCATCGGCAGGGCAAAAAGGTTGCCATAGGCATGGAGATGTTCCAACGCAAATTCCAGCCGGTTTTGGATGATTATATCGCGAAAAAAATTGATGAGAAGACGTTTTTGCAACGCAGTGAATATTTCATACGCTGGAAATACAACTACAATCTTTACAAGCCCATTATGGAGTATGCCCGAGAAAACGGTATTCCCGTCGTCGCACTCAATCTTGAGAAAGAGATTGTCAAAAAAGTGACCAAAAATGGTCTGTATGCCCTTAGTGATGACGAAAAAGCCATGCTTCCCGAAACGCTTGATTTTACCGACGGTACGTACAGAAATCATCTCAATGCCATTTTTAGTGCCAATGAACACATCAAAGCAATGCAAGACAAAAACAGTACCGCTCCCAACAATGATTTTCTCTACCAGTCCCAAATTCTTTGGGAAGAGACCATGGCAGCAACGGCGGCCACTTACCTTCAAACGCATCATGTCGATACATTTGTCGTACTTGCCGGCGTCGGACACATCATCAATCATCATGGTATTCCTAAACGTCTTCATCGACGACTGAATCTGCCTTACAGCATCATTGTACAAGACATGCCTACGGTAGAAAACAGTGCCGATTTTATTCTCTACACCAATCAAATGCAGGTTAAAGAACCGCTCAAATTAGGGGTGATGCTTGACACCGCCAAACAGTTAAAGGTTTTAAGTGTCCTTAAAGATTCTTTGGCATCGACATTGGGCATTCAAAAAGGCGATACTCTGCTAGCATTGGATGATCAGGAGATTCCCAAGCTCGAAACCTTAAAGTTTCTCCTTTTCTTCAAAAAGAAGACCGATCCTATCAGCATTAAACTGCAACGCGGCGACAGAATCATTACCATCAGTAGCGAGTAAGCTACAAAAAAAGTGTCCCGTGACGATAGGCAGATCATGTCGTACATACACCAAGGAGTCCATCATGAATATCTCTTTCAGCATAAGCACAACCCATCTCTGCCGCACAACGCGGTGTCAAAATAGCGCCCTATGATGCAGTACCCTTTACGCGAGGAATACATTGAGCTTTACAAGCTCATTAAAGTATTGGATCTTGTCGACAGCGGCGCGGAAGCCAAACGTATTATTGCAGCAGGACATGTCCTCAGAAACGGAGACATCGAGCTGAGAAAACGCGCTAAAATTCGTGCCGGTGAACGCATTGACATTGCTGATATTATTATTAAAGTTGTTACTTCCAGTTAACCTTTGAAATGGTATAGTTTTATATCTTGATACAGGAGTAACAATGTTACACAAAACACTCTTAAGCACACTATTATTTATAGGACTTTCGGCGACATCTCTTCTTGCCATGGATCTTGGAAAAGTCACCTCCATGCTACCGGGGAAGGAGTCCTCAACCGCTCAAAATGCTGCTAAGGCCGTAGGCGGCAATGATCTTACCGGCATGCTGGTCAATCAACTGGGTATTACGCCAAAGCAGGCATCCGGCGGTGCCGGGAGCATCTTAAACTATGCCAAAGAGTCACTCTCCCCCGACGACTTCTCCAAAGTGGCCTCATCCGTACCGGGCATTGACACACTTCTAAGTGCCGTTCCCAGTGCCGGCGGTGGTCTGGGTGGCGTTGCCGGTGCCTTGGGCGGTGGCTCGTTAGGCGGTATGGCGGCAGTAGCTTCTCAATTTTCTTCACTGGGACTCAAAGCAGATATGATTCAACAGTTTACACCCATCATTCTGGACTATGTTAAAGGTACCGGCGGCAGTGGCGTCATGAAGCTTCTTTCGGGTATTTTTTAATACGTGCTTCCACTCTTCAAAATTTACATGTAAACCTTATATTTACATGTAAATTGATTCTACCGCTGACTTCCTGGTCATTCATAATCAATTTTTAATGCGCTTTTGTATATAATGTATCTTTTAAATTAAGGAATTGACATCGTAATGAAAAATAAAAAATTTATGGTGATGGGGTTTGTCAGTGTTGCCGCCGTCATGGCTCTGGCATTTTCGACGACACTGTTAGCCAAAAGTGAACCGACTGAAAAAGAGAAACAGACCTCACGGCTCGAATCTCTGGCAAAATTTACCAAAGTACTCGGTATTGTTGAACGCTATAACGTCGACAATTTAACCATTGAAGAGCTGATGGAAAAATCGCTTCAGGGACTCATGAGCAATATAGACGCCCACTCAACTTACCTCAACAAAAAGCATTATGAAAACTTGAAAGTTCAGACTAACGGTGAGTTTGGCGGTTTAGGTATTACCGTTGGCATGAAAGACGGGGCATTGACGGTCATTGCACCACTGGAAGATACACCCGCGGATCGTGCCGGTCTCAAAGCGGGAGATATTATCTTAAAAATCGATAATAACTCCACCCTCAATATGACCATTGATGAAGCGGTAAGCATTATGCGCGGTAATGTCGGTGACCCCATTGATATTACCATTGTCAGAAAAGATGAACCCAAACCTCTTGACATCCACATTATTCGCGATATCATTAAAATTCAATCCGTCTATTCCAAACAGATTTTTGATAATATACTCTACTTGCGCGTAACCAGCTTTGACAAAAAAGTGGTCAATGATGTCACCAAAGAGATTAAAAAACATATGAATCACGATCAGGGTATTGTCTTGGATCTGCGCAACAACCCCGGCGGTCTCCTCGATCAGGCAGTCGGTCTGGTCGATCTTTTTGTTGATGAAGGAGAGATTGTTTCTCAAAAAGGACGTGATGCTACAGAAGAGCGCAGCTATAAGGCCAAGGCCTCCGCAACCCTCACCCATGCTCCGCTGGTTGTACTCGTCAACGGCGGGAGTGCCAGTGCCTCTGAAATCGTCAGCGGTGCCCTCCAGGATCTCAGGCGTGCCGTGATTGTAGGGGAGAAAACCTTTGGAAAAGGCAGCGTACAGGTCATTTTGCCGATTACCGAAGATGAAGCTGTCAAACTCACGGTAGCCCGCTACTATCTTCCGAGCGGACGCACCATTCAGGCAGTGGGAATTACTCCCGATATTGAAGTCCTTCCCGGAGAAGTTACCACACGGCAGAACAAGTACGCCCTTAAAGAGGCGGATCTGAAAAAACATCTTGAAAGCGAACTTAAAAAGAGCAACAGCGATACCAATACCACCGATACTTCACTTGAAGATGCTTTTGAACAGAGCAAGAAAAAGGTGATTTCTCCTGAGATGCTGAAAAAGGATATTCAGCTTAAAGAGGCGGTAGATATTATTAAAGCCCTCATCATCATGAAAGGACAATAAAACGATGGAAAAACGTGAATTGCTATATGAGGGAAAGGCCAAAAAGTTGTTTACCACGGACGACAGACATCTTCTCATTTCGGAATTTAAAGATGACCTGACGGCATTTAACGGTGCCAAAAAATCCAGTGAAAGCGGTAAAGGAGCCCTCAACAATAAAATCTCGACTGAGCTCTTTAAACTTCTGGAATCCAAAGGCGTACCGACACACTTTGTCAAGATGCTTGATGACAACCACATGCTGCACAAACGTGTTGATGTCATTCTTATTGAAGTCATTGTGCGCAATATCGCCACAGGAAGCTTAACCAGGAACCTTGGTATTGCCGACGGTACCGTACTTCCCTTTACCCTAGTCGAGTTTGATTACAAAAATGATGCACTGGGAGACCCCAAGCTCAATGACCAGCACTGCCTTATTCTGGAGTTGGTTGAAAGCACTGAGGAGCTGGATCAGCTTCGCGCCATGGCACGACAGATTAACGATATTTTACGTCCCTTTTTTCAGGACAAAGGTCTGAATCTTGTCGATTTTAAACTGGAGTTCGGCAAAGATGCCGAGGGCAATATTATTTTAGCAGATGAGATCAGTCCCGACAACTGCCGCTTTTGGGATATTCAAACCGGTGAGAAAATGGACAAAGACCGTTTTCGAGAAGGTATGGGCGGTCTGAAAGTCGCCTATGAAGAAGTATTACACCGTATTTTGGGGGTTAACAAGTAAATGAAAGCCATTGTCAACATATCACTCAAAGCCGGAGTTCTTGATTCTCAGGGTAAAGCCGTCCATCATGCCCTTGATGCACTAAATTTTTCAGGGGTCAATGATGTTCGCGTCGGTAAGCAAATTGTTTTAGAACTGCATGACACCGATGCAAAGCACGCTAAAGAGCAGGTCACACAAATGTGTGAATCCCTCTTGGCCAATACCGTCATTGAAGATTACGAGATTGAGATTATGGCATGAACGTAGGCATCCTCCAATTTCCGGGAACCAACTGCGAATACGATACGCAATATGCATTTGAGATGCTGGGGTGCCGTACTAACATTATCTGGCATCAGGAAACTACCATTGCCGATACTATTGATCTTCTCGTCATTGCCGGCGGCTTTAGCTACGGTGATTACTTGCGCAGTGGTGCCATTGCCCGCTTTAGTCCCATTATGAGTGCCGTTCAAAAACACGCTGCTTCCGGAAAAAAAATATTGGGAATTTGTAACGGTTTTCAAGTACTCACAGAGTCACATTTGCTTCCGGGTGCTTTAAAACGTAATGAATCCCTGCATTTCATTTCGAAACATCATCATCTTAAGGTTGCCGCTACCAACAATAGTTTTTTACATAAAATGTCTCAGGATGCCATTGTCAATATTCCCATTGCACATCATGACGGTAACTACTATATTGACCCCGAGTCTCTTGAAACGCTCTACCGGAACGATCAGGTGTTGCTGCACTATTGTGATCAGCACGGCAAACCGCAAAACCCCAACGGCTCCGTGGATAGCATTGCAGGAATCTGCAATAAAGAGAAAAACGTTTTTGGTCTCATGCCGCACCCCGAACGTGCCATGGAGCACCTTTTAGGATCGAGTGACGGTCGATTGATGCTTGAGGGACTATTAAGCACCTAATGAAACCGATGCAATTACTATTGGTACTGTTTCTGGCTTTCACGCATGCCGCCGCTTCAGAAAAAGTTCTCTATTTAAGTTA
>QNZR01000240.1 GCA_003978475.1 Sulfurimonas sp. | reverse complement strand
GAGATCTATTTGGCAAGGTAGCATCATAACGAGGGTATAGGAATATTTTAGGTAAAAAATATGATATAATGATTTTTTAAATTGAATTATCAGGGGTTGTATATGGGTATTTTTGGCGGTTCATCCAAAGAACAGAGCAGAATTGCAGAGTTGGAACAGCGAAACAGAGAGCTTGAATCGGAAATAGAGGCATTGCGACAGGAGCAAAACCGACAAGATAACTATATGACTCAGGAATCTCAGGATTCTCATGATAAAGACAAGGCGCTTCGTCATGTTGTACAGCTCCTGTTGAAATCGTATCAAAGCGGTGTATCGTTTACCTTAACCATTATGGAGTCTGCAGTTGAGCAGCTTAATGAAGCACAGGAACTTAATAATAAAACATCCAAGCGTATTGATATTGTGCAACAGGAGAGCCAAAGTATCAACCATTCCATTGAAGAAATTACGCAAGAGACCGTCAATCTCGACAGTGGCGCTTCAGCTCTAAATGAGAGTGTTACCTCAATTGGAAATATTATTGATTTAATTAAAGATATTTCGGATCAGACCAATCTGCTAGCTCTTAATGCCGCTATTGAAGCTGCCCGTGCCGGGGAACATGGTCGTGGATTTGCCGTGGTCGCCGATGAGGTAAGAAAACTGGCAGAACGTACGCAAAAAGCAACGCAGGAGGTTGAAATCAGTATTGGTCAATTAAAGCAAAATACGTCGGAAATTCAAGATGTTGCTGAAACGTTTCGAAACAACAGTGAGAGCATGAGTTCCAAATTTTCCTCATTTTTTGAAGAGCTGAATTTTGTGATTTCCAATTCCCAGCGTATTCGTGATATTACACAAAATATTACGAATGAAGTAGGCATCGGTACCGGAAAGCTTGACCATATTCTTTTTAAACTTCTGGGCTATAATGTTTTTATTTCTGATGACAACCCTAACATTATTGATGAAAACAGCTGCCGATTTGCGACATGGTTTCATGCTAATAAAGAAAAAATTAAAGATGACACCACCGCCGTATCAAGCTTAATCTCACATCATAATGCGGTGCATCAAAAGACAAAAGAAGCCATAGAAGCATGGAAAAAAGGGGAGTTTGCCAAAGCAACAGAGCTGATGAGTATGGTAGAACAGTCCAGTGAAGCAGGATTTGAAGTCTTATATCACAGTTTTGTCAATCACCGAAAGTAATGTGTTACGCTTCGGATGCATCAAGGTGTTGAAGATGCGCAAAGGCATCATCAATAGTGGAGAATTTTTTGGCAATAAACAGCAGCATTGCCGCGTTTAAGGCGGCAAGTTCCCGTAGCTCCTTTTTGGGTTTTTTCAGCTGGTTGAGAGAACTGTTCACATCAATCTTCTCCCGGGAGCGTCGGTAGTCAATACCATAACGTTTCGGGTCAACAAGATACTCGCTAACGTGATGGTTTTCCACAATCCATAAACGAGATTTGCTAAAAAGTTCCGGAGTCCCTTCATTGCCTTGCAGTAGTGCGAAACGTGTGTAATGTGAGGCAAAAATATCAATGTATTTAGTAACATAAGGTTTATGGAATACGCCGATAAGTGCGGTGTCACTTTGGGCAACATTGGGAAGTTTTTCCAGAGTGTTTAACCCACTTCGCAAGCCCAGACGTTGGCGAATCCTGCTTAGGGAGTGTAGCGCGGGGCAATAGGTTTTTCGATCAAAATAGTAAAGATTATGAGAGAGCGTAACATGCCGGCAGATCTCCTGGGTAGTGACGCCTCCTTTTGCCGGTTGCCATACATCACCCGTAACAATAAGATTGAGCTCTTGTTGCAGATGCGCTGCCGTTAATGGAAACAGATAGGGATTGTTGCATTTGCCGTCAAAGGGGTAGCCCAGTTCCAGAGAGTTTTCTATGGGTGAAGCTATTGTGTAGCGCTGTAGTGTGTGAAGAGCTCCGCGAAATTCTTCAATGGTTTCAGGTTTCATGCGCCAGCCCAATAAAAAAGCAGCGATCTGTTCGGGATGGATATGTTGCTCTAAGAGTTGCTGCATCATATCGCAACTCTCTTCATAGCTGAGATCGCGATTGCCTTTATGTCCGGTTCCAACGGCGTGTATGTAGGTGTGAAAATCCATCATCTCTCTTTGTCTATTGCAATACGGAAGTGTAAAAGAATAATGGTTAATGCCCTCTTAAGCCAGAGGTGGATATATTCTTGAGTTTGATTGAGTGTTTTACATGTAGCAAGGATTCACGTGACCAATTTAAGAAAAATTTATTTTTTTGAGACTTTAAGTGATGAGCAGCTTGAGCTGCTGGGATCATTTTCTACTAAAAAACATTTTGATAAAGGTGCCATTCTTTTTTATGAAAAAGAGCAGCCTACCTCTTTGACCCTCTTAACAGAGGGAACACTTAAAGTGTATAAGACCGATCCCAAGAACAATGAAATTATCATGCACCGCTTTCGTCCGGTTTCTTTAATTGCAGAAATGGCAGTCTTAGAAGGCATGCCATACCCGGCTTCGGCAGCATTTGAGACGGACGGAACAGTGATTGAGATTGATTTTGAACGGTTTAAAAAAGAGTTTTTACATGATCCTGATGTGGCACTGTTGCTGTTTAAATCACTTTCGAAGAAGATTAAGTATCTTGAAGATGTTATTGCTCTGAATGTTGTTTTAGATTCAACGGCCCGTCTGGCAAAATTTTTATGCGATAATAAAGAGGCCCTGACAGAGCTTAAGCACTATCAGCTTGCAGAACATCTGCATATGACCCCTGAGACGCTTTCGCGTACATTTAAGAAGCTCGTGGTACTCGAACTGCTGGAGAAAGAGTCTAACGGCTACCGCATTAAAAGCAGAGAAGGCCTGCGCGTTCTCTTTGAATAGCACGAAGCGTTCTCTTGTTTAGTGGTTGAGTGCATCCTCAATGGTGTCTTTTAAACGACTGTTTTCAGGTTTAATGGTAATGGCGCCAGCTTGATAAGTGACTGTAGTAACAATACCGTCTTTCTCCGCAATCATAGCATTGCCACGAAATTCTGTCATGCGCCAGCCGTCGTTTTGCGCTGCGGTTTTAATGATGTCATGCATTGCCTTGGTAGAGACCGTTTTATGTGCAATAACGTCACCGGAGACCCCCGACGTTGCCACACAACCTGCTAAAAAGAATGACGCCAAGAGGGAAATAACCCCCAGTTTAACCGTATTTTTCATAGGAACCCTTTTATAACTGCTTTGTTGAGAATCATCAAGCAGTATCTATTGTTGTATGATATAATAAATATAATAAATTAACTTTAAAAATGCGGGAGATATCGATGTTTGCACAGGATCTTGTTATGATTTTGGTCTATACCTTTCCCATGTTTCTTTTTATGATTTTTCCTGCCATCAAACTTGCTGACTATATAGAAGACAAATATAAGATTCAAGAGCGCCAAAAAAGAGTCATTATTATTGTCAGCACGTTTTTGGGCGCCTTAATACTTGCCACACTGTTACAGTTGATGTAAGGAGTAATAATGCGATTTTTTGTGTGGGTGTTGTGGATAGTAGCAGCAAGTTCAGAAGCGGGTCAAAGTGCACTAGAAGCGTTTAAGCACCATGATTATACAACCGCATTCCGGGGTTATGCCCAACATGCCAAAGAGGGTAATGTCACGGCACAAAATGCACTGAGCTATCTCTATTTTCAGGGCTTGGGTACGAAACAAAGTAATGAGCAGGGGTTGTATTGGTTACGAAAAGCAGCGGCATCTAATAGTACCCGGGCCCAATATGACTTGGGAATGTTCTATTTGAAAGGAACCCATGTCGCACAAAATTATCATGAGGCGTTACATTGGTTGCAGCGGGCATCTGATGCCGGCAATGCTGATGCTCAGTATAATGCTGCACTAATGTATTACAGAGGCGATGGCATCGATCATAATGTCACTAGAGCCGCACAGCTTCTTGAACAGGCTGCGCAACAGGGGCATCAAGGTGCCATTGCCAATATTGGACGTATTTACATGCAGCTCTTAGATTTTGACCGTGCTGCATTGTGGTTGCAGAAGAATGCCCGACATCATGACAAAGAGGCCTATTATCTTTTAGCCGAAATCTATTGTGAACAGCAGAAGTTTGCACAAGCGAAAATATGGGCTCAAAAAGCCCGGGAGAGTGGTAATACTCAGGTCGAAACACTACAGAAGAAGTGCCGCCTACAGGAGCATTAGAAGAGCCGCTCATAGATTTACATGTAATAGTGATTTCTAGTGCCGAAACCATTGGAGCTGTTCACGCAGTGCTACTACCTTTCCTACGACGATTAGTGCGGGAGTGGGAATACCTTGAGCGCGTTCAACAATATTCTCGAGGGTTCCTACAACAACACGCTGTTGCGATGTAGTACCTTTGGAGATGACGGCGCACGGGTAGGTTGGTGCCTTACCAACTTCAATGAGTTTTTTGCTGATTTTATCGAGATTGTGAAGTCCCATTAAAAAGACAATGGTATCATCGGTTTTAAAGTTTTCCCAGGGAATTTGGGAACTCTCTTTATCGGGTGATTCATGACCGGTTACGACACGAAAAGAGACGGCGACTCCCCGATGTGTGACGGGAATACCCGCATATGCCGGGGCACTAACGGCTGAGGTAATACCGGGAATAATCTCAAACGGAATATTGCGCTCATGCAGGTATGCCGCCTCTTCACCGCCACGTCCAAAGACAAAAGGGTCACCCCCTTTGAGGCGTACTACGGTCTGATGTTTGAGCGCATTTTGGTAAATAGTCTCATTAATCTGATCCTGGGGCATAATGTGTTTGCCGTCTTCTTTACCGACATAGACAAATTCACAGCCGTTTTTGGCTTTTTTAAGGATCTGTGGATTGGCAAGCCGGTCATAAATGATGACATCGGCTTCCTGGACAACACGCAGTGCTTTGAGTGTGAGTAGCTCCATATCACCTGGACCCGCACCTGTTAAATAGACGGTACTCATTGCTTTGCCTTTTCATAAATAAAGATACCCGAAGGTTTTTGAATTTGAAAAATCTCACGATTTAACCACCAGCCCTTCGTGTTGATGACGGCAACTTTATTGGCATCATTGACCGATATATAGAGGTTGGGACGCTGTTTGGACCATCGTACATGTAACACTTTACCATCGAATTCAAAGCGTTTAATCACTTTGAGTGTTTGGGTATCAATAATTTGAATAACCGGAAATTTTTTTCCGCTGAAAGTGACTGCCAAATATTTTTCATCTGGACTTAATGTGGTAAATACCGGCAGACCTTCGGTTTCAATGGCGGTCACAAATTTAAAATCAGGTGTGTAGACCAATACTTTGTTATCGCCTACAGCAGGAATAAACACATTGCCGTTGCTAATACTCCAAAAACCGAAATGGGGTACCTTTAGTACCGGTTTTCGATTACCAAGTAAAATATCAATTTTTTTATAGGTCATGGTATCTAAATCTACCACGCCAAAGAAAGGACTTTGAAAAAAACCGGCAATATAATAGTTCTCCTTAATCATAGCATCAAACGGCATGACTCCCACATTGTCAAACTCTTTGTAAATTTCAAAATGGGGAATTTTTTTCCCGTGATTGGTATCACGAAGGACGGTGATTTTATCGTTATCCATCTGAGAAAAAATGAGATAGTCGTTGTAAATTTTAATACCGACATTTTTAGAGCCTGTACTAAAAGACTCAAGAGGATTAAGATCACGATCCAGGATATCGACGCTTTTTTTGTCATAGTTGGCAACGGCAACATAATAGTCGTTAATAACAAAGCCAATAGCGCTGTCACTGGTTTTATGCTCTTTGAGTATGACCTCTTTCTCCGGATCAAATTTAACAATGTAGCCGTCACGACTAATGACGTATCCGTCTTTGCCGTAAAATTTGACGACGCCATGGTTCATATTGTGCATATGTTTCATGTGACCTTTGGGCAAGCCGTTTTCGATAACGGCAAGAGATTCGCTCTCGCGTTCAACCACAAATATCTTGTCGGTTGTCGCAGCGGCCTGTAAGAGGGCACTGACGTTCGGTGTGGCAGAACCTGTCGCCGATAGTGTCAGCACAAGCCCGCAAAATAGTGTCATTATTTTCATGAGATGTTCCTTCGCTCTTCTTGAGTTAAATAACAGGAGGGATCTTCGCTCCAAAGATCACCCGTAATCGCATAGGCACGCGCTCGTGAACCGCCGTTACAGATATCGATCTGTTCACACTCCGCACAGATACCGCCAAGGGAATTTCTTGGGTGAATACGGAGCCGATCAAGCAGGGTTCCCTGATGCCATATGGTGCCAAAATCCTGTTCCATAATATTGCCAATGACCATGGGAAAAAACGGGTCGGGACGAACATCGCCTTCGCTATTGATATTGAGCAGTTTGCGTCCGGCACTGTTGCCGCCCCAATTGACAAGTCGCTGCCGCATTTGTTGTTTTAAATCAGGATAGTGTTGTGCAAAACGCTCAAGAAATACAACAGCATCCTGCTCCATATTACCGGTAACAATCTCGATATCACGACCTTCTTTATGGTACTCAAAGGCCTTGTCCAAAATGAAATCAACCGCATCACGGCGCTGTGTTTTATTCAGATCCATCTTTAAGTTGTCCAGACCGCGACCGGAATAAACAAGGTGGGAAATATAGATTTTGGGAATGTTGTGTTTCTCGACCAAATCAAAAACATATGCCAGCGAGTGAATGGTCTCTTTCGTCATGGTAAAGCGAATGCCGACCTTGGCTCCGGTCTCATTGGCAAGCAGTATGGCTTTGAGCGACTCGTTAAAGGCGCCTTTTAAGCCTCGAAAGTAGTCATGTGTGGCTTCATCGCCATCAATGCTGACCCCGACATAGTTAAAGGTATCGACAATCCGTTTGATGTTGTTTCGGGTAAAATAGAGCCCATTGCTCGAAAGATAGGTAATGATGCCGTTTGTTTTACAAAAGTCGGCAATTTCAAAGAGATCTTTACGTGTTAACGGCTCTCCTCCTGAAAAAATAATAAATTTGACACCATTGGCTTTCATTTCCAGAATGGTTTTTTTAATCTGCTCTGTTGTCAGGGTGTCAGTTTCATCCAAACCGGATTTGGAATAGCAGTGCATGCAGGAGAGATTACACCGATTGGTAAAGTTCCAGATGGCAA
>QNZR01000059.1 GCA_003978475.1 Sulfurimonas sp. | reverse complement strand
TGGTTTGGAGTGCCTCGGCATGATGCCGCGTTACCGCAACACGGTTTTGCCCGAACGGCACTTTTTGAGTGGATAGATTCACACGAAACAGACCATGCCACAAGCCTCACGTTTCGTCTGAAATCGTCTCAAAAATATCGGGAACTCTTTCCCTATGCATTTGAATTGACGTATAGCGTGATTGTAGCAGAAGAGCTGCGGCTGGAGCTGACGACTTACAATGGCGACGAGGCAACGTTTTTGCTGACTCAGGCTCTGCACAGTTATTTTGCCGTTAGTGATATTTCCAAAATACATGTAAGTGGTCTGGAGGGATGCCGCTATATCGATTATGTCAACGCGCAACGTCAGGAACGGCAGCAGGGAACGGTAAAAATTGTGCAGGAGGTTGATCGTGTTTACGAAGAGGTCACCTCACCCGTGGAGCTCTATGACGGAGTACGTTGTATTAGCGTTACCAACGAGGGTTCTCGCTCTGTTGTCGTGTGGAACCCGTGGCGTGAGAAGTGTGCACGTATGCGCGCTATGGAGCCGACGAGTTATCGTACCATGCTGTGCATTGAGAGTGCCAATGCAGGGAATGATGTTCGCCACATTGACCCCGGGGAAAGCCATACACTAACTGCCGTGATTCGCAGTACACTTCTCTAGGATCGGAGTGCCTTCAGACGCGCGGGAGTACCGACGTCATGCCAGACACCTTCATATAACATACCACTAACACGTCTGTTAGCTGCTGCTTCACGCAGTAGGGGTGCCAGAGGTAAAGGTGCGGGTGTGAGGTTCTTAAAAAGTTCCCTGCGGTAATAGCCAATACCGCTAAAGGTCCACTGCTGCGTCCCTTGATTGGTAACATGCCCATTAACGAGAGCAAAGTCTCCTTCAAGATGCTGGGGCGGGTTAGGAACAAGAATGAGATGGGCAAGATACTGTTTGAGCTGATAATGGGGAGTGACCTCATAGTCACACCAGATATCGCCGTTAATGACGACAAATGTTTCGCCTAAAAGAGGCAGGGCATTGACAATGCCGCCGGCACTCTCGAGTGCTCCTGTGGACTGCTCATCCGAATAGGTAATGTGCAGACCCCACTCTGCGCCACTGCCAAGGGTATCGGGAATCATATGCCCCAGATGTGCAATATTGATGATAACCTCTGTAAAACCGTTGTGTGCGAGTCGTTCAAGATGGTGGACAATGAGTGGTTTGCCGCGAACCTCTAGCAGAGGTTTGGGAAGTGTGTCACTTAAAGGCCGCATCCGTTCGCCGCGACCGGCTGAGAGAATCATTGCTTTCATATGATATTACAGACCGGTATTGCAGGCTTGAAGCGAACCACTTTTAAAACCGCGGTTAAACCATGCCATTCGCTCGGCGGAGCTGCCATGGGTAAATGTGTCCGGAACAACGTAGCCTTGCGCCTGCTTTTGCAGGGTGTCATCGCCAATGGCGCTGGCGGCATTAAGCGCTTCTTCAATATCGCCCGGTTCCAAGATGGTGCCTTTGGCGTTAACATAGTGTGCCCATATGCCGGCGTAGCAATCGGCCTGAAGTTCCACTTTGACCTGAACGGCATTGGCCTGAGAACTGCTGCGTGCCATCTGTTTTGCCTGATGGGATTTATTGAGTGTACCGACAAGGTTTTGTACGTGATGACCGATCTCGTGGGCAATGACATAGGCCTGGGCGAAATCACCCGGTGCATGATGGCGGCGGGTGAGTTCATCAAAAAAGCCTAAATCAAGATAGACTTTTTGATCGACCGGACAGTAAAACGGTCCTACCTGGGCATCGGCATAGCCGCAGGCACTTTGAATACTCTGGCGAAAGAGTACCAGCTTGGGTTCTTTGTAGGTTGTTCCGGCTGCTGCAAACTGCGTGTTCCAGACATCTTCAGTCTGGGCAAGAACCGCAGAGACAAAGGCCGCGCTTTCATTATCTTGTGCCGTTGTAGGAGCGGCAGTATTTTGCGGTGCCACCGCCGGTGTATCAAGCAGTGCCAAAGGGTTAAAACCCATAAAATATGCGACCACACCAATAATCAGAACAATGCGTCCTATTTTGGTGCCAATGAGCATTTTGGCAAGGGGAAAGAGTAGCCGCATACCGCCGCGCCCACCCGAAGCACCGCGAACCGGTCCGCGTGAGCGCATGTCTTCAATATTGCCGCTCCGGCGTAGATCATCCCATTTCATGTAACTCCTTTGTGATATTTGGAAGGGTAATTTTTTCTAATAGTGTAGCAAGTTTTTTCGTTTTTTCATACTTTTGAGTATCTCTGCGCAGATACTCCAGGGTAAGAGGCAAATCTTTCAGGTAGCCGTTTTTACCATCACGCAGGTGGAGCCGGCAGAAGATCCCCAGTACTTTGAGATGGCGCTGCATACTCATAAAATCAAACCAGCGCAAGAAGCGAGCATCCGGAACGTTCAGTCCGGTGAGATCACGAAATACCAGTGCCAGTCTCTGTATGTCACGAGGCTCAAAAGCGATGTAGCAATCTTTTAAAAGGGAGACCAGATCATAAGTGAGTGCACCGCTCATGGCATCTTGATAATCAATAATACCGATGCCCCCTTCCGGAGGCAGCATGAGATTGCGCGAGTGAAAATCCCGATGGACAAAAAATCCTTGAGGCTGTGCAAGAACTTCATCGGCAATGTCCCGTAAGCTTTGCTGTAGTATTTGGGTTGTCGAAACATCAAGATTTACATGTAAATAGCGATCCAGGAACCATTCCGGCATTAGTTGCATTTCCGCCAGTAAAAAGGTATTGTCGTAGAGAGGTAAGCCGGTGACATCGGCGCGTTGCATAGCAACGATTTCGCGTATTGCCTGCGTATAAAGTGCATGATAATTGTGTGTGTCAAGTACATTAAGATAGTGAGTCGAGCCAAAATCTTCAAGAACAAGAAAGCCGCCGGCAAGAGAGTGGTCTAAAATTCTGGGGGCATGAACCCCGACCCTATGGAGTCGGGTCGTGACATCCATAAAGGGTTTTAGCGATGCTTTTTCCAATGACGCATCCATAAGAATAACACTTTTTTCGTCATGCGTCAGACGAAAATAGCGCCGAAAACTGGCATCGGCAGATGCTTTTTCCAGATGCCAGTGCCTCCAGGGTGTTGCGGCAAGATAGGCATTAACGGCTTGCATAGACGGCTCCCAGGATGGTATTGCGTTTGGCACCGGTGACGTTATGCAGGGGGACACTCTCATGGCGAAGTCGTTTATATGCCAGCCATGCAAAGGTCATGGCTTCCATCATATCGCTACTGACGCCATAAGTGTCAGTTCGATTGACTTCAATATCTTCCAGACGTGCACAAAGCTGCGCGACAAGCGTACCGTTTTTTGCACCGCCTCCACATAACAGCAGGCGTATTGCAGTGCTGTTGTGTACCGCATCGGCAATGGTATGTACCGTAAGTGCGAGCAGGGTAGCCTGTACATCAGCGGGTGTGACATGTAAATGAGCCAACCTATTGGTAATCCAGGTCTCGTTAAAGTGTTCTCGTCCCGTACTTTTTGGAGGCGGTTGTAAAAAGTACGGCTCCTGCAGCATTCGCTTCAACAATTCAGAATGGACATTCCCACTTTGTGCCCATGCTCCGTCACGGTCAAAAGCGACGTTTTGATGGCGCTGTATCCAAAGATCCAGCAGGACATTGCCCGGACCGGTATCATACCCTTGCAGCGGATCGTCGATAATGGTGATGTTCGCCATACCCCCAATATTGACGACGGCACTGACTCCGTGCAAATTGGCAAAAAGAAAATGGTGAAATACCGGAGCAAAGGGGGCTCCCTGCCCGCCAAGAGAGAGATCTTTACTGCGAAAGTCACTGACAACATCAATGCCGGTCTCTACAGCGACAATGGCGGCATCACCCAGTTGCATGGAAAAGGGGTAGGAACCATTGGGCTCATGCCAGAGGGTTTGCCCGTGCAAGCCGATGGCTTCTACGGCCTCAGGAGCAATGCAAGCCTCTGCCAGCAATGTGTTAACCGCTTGGGAAAACAGCTGCCCCAGGCGATGGTGAAGCACTCCGACATCTGCAAGGGAGACGCGATGGGCGATGCAATGCAAAACGGTATTTTTGAGGGATTGGGGAAAAGGATGTTCATGCGAAAACAGCACAGTGCAACGGTCTTGATGTATCGTACACAAGACAACATCAACCCCGTCCAGACTGGTACCGGACATGACACCGATGTAGTACGTATTCATGGTGACTCCTTAATGGGTGTCGGTTGGGTGCTATCTAGCTGCATGATGCCAAAAGAGACCACCGTTCCCAAAACCATTTGCCAGGCAAAGCCGATATCGGCACCAAACAGGTAGGGTTGCAGTGACAAAACGGTGACAAACCCGCCAATAAGTGCATAGAGCACGCTGCGCTCACTGCCACGCCGGGTAAAAATAGCGGCACCGTACACACCCAATAGCCCCGAGTAGGCAAATGCCATCACACCCAGAGCAAAGCTCAACAGGGGCAGGTCACTGTCGTGATGTACAAGGTAGCCAAGCATTGCCATAAGGCAGAGCGCCACGGCAAATCCGAGGACGCTAATGCGCGCGGCCGTAACAAAGTGTGCTTCATTGACGGCGGCGTGGCGGAGTTTGAGCGGCTTGTAGAGATCTTCAACGGCAACCGATGCCATCGCCCCCAAAACTGAATTGGTGCTTGAGAGCGCCGCAGCGACGGCACCGACGGTGACCAGACCTTTAAGTCCTTCTGGCATCTCATTTAAAATGTAGTACATAAAAATGGTCACCTGCTCTCCTTGAAAATGCTGTACGATCTCATGGTGCCGGTAAAAGAGATAAAGAAGCAGACCAATGGTTAAAAAAAGCAGTACCACGGGAACGGTAAAGACAATGGAGTAGTAGAGCGAGCGCTGTCCCGAGGCAGCATCTTTGCAGCTCAATACCCGTTGGGTCATATCCTGATCCAGTCCGTAGGCGGCAATATTGAGCAGCAGCCATCCGGTGAGCAGACCAAAAATATTGAACTTTCCTTCCGATGACCAGCTGAAACTCCAGTCAATAAGACGAAGCTTGTCATCGGCCTGCAGGGTTGTTATGATGGTGTTTAGGTCGCTCTCAAGAGCCATGTAGAGATAGACTAAAACGGCAATACCGGCACCGATGTAGGTTATTGCCTGAATAACATCACTAAAGATGACGGATTTGACGCCGCCAAAGTAGGTGTAGGCAAGGGCTCCGAGCATTAACAATGCAATGGCGTAACTGACATGTAAAAAAGCAATGTCGTTAAAAAGAATCATGGAGACGGCTAAAGCGCCGATATAGAGCCGTGCTCCACTGGCAAAGAGTCTGCCAAGCAAAAACATGACACCTGCGTAACGTTTGGCACGCTCGCCGTAACGTATCTGCAGCAGTTCGTAGACCGTAACGGCATTAATGGCGTAAAATCGGGGAATGAGCACTTTGGCGACAAACCATACCGCCAGCAGCGCGGAGAGATAAAACCCCAAAAAGGTGAGGTCGTTACGATAGGAGTACTCCGGGCCACCCAAAAATGTGGCGGCTGACTGGGATGTTGCCAGAACAGAGATGGCAACCGCTAGCATCGGCATGCGATTGGATCCGACAAAATAGTCGCGGGAAGTACGAATCTTGGTTTGTGAAAGCAGCAGTGAGGTTATGGCAAGCATAAGAAAGTAGGCGGTAAATACCAGCCAGTCCAGTGTTGCAAATCCGCTCTGCATCACTCTGCTTTACGGGGAGGCTGTTGTAGCATCAGATCACGTACTCCGCGGCGAACCTGCGACATAAATGTTTCTCCGGGATCTTTTTTTCGGGTACGGTAGCTTTGGTCGGTTTCCAGCCAGAGCGGTGTGGACTCCATGGCACGATACTCGTGATGACCGATGAGGTATTTAATGCCGGGATATTTCTGTTTAAGATAGCGTACTAATGCAATATTGGCACGTACCTGTGCCGGGGTTAAATCCTCCTTGATATTATCTTCACCGCCAACATTTTCAATACCGATACTGGAGTAATTCAAGCCGATAACATGGCGTGCCATCCAGGTTTCAGGCATGAGCCGGTAGATAGTACCGTCGCGTGCCACCATAAAATGTGCCGAGACATTAAGTTGTCCGGCATCGGCAATATCGCTGCGATCACGAAAGAGTGTCTCGCCCTGAAGCCGTTTGAATGCGTCGTTTTCATCCATAACGGCAGTCCAGTGCAGGACAATGATTTTGGGTTCAATAGTAATAGTGCTGACATTACGATCATAATGCTGCTGTATGTACTGACGGGTCATGGCAAGGCGTTTGGTACCAAAATCTATGGGACGATCGATGATGCTCAACGGAATATCAGAACGTTGAAGCAGGGCATTGATGCGTCGATATGACTCTTGAATGCGTGTTATGGGAATGGCTTGGGTGCGAACCAGCGCGGCTATGGTCTCGACCAGCTGCGCAATGCTGTTGTGAGCTAGTTGATTGCCAAAGAGCAGCATATCGACCCCCGCGTTAATGGCAAGCGTCAAGGTCGTATTGAGATCATACTGTTTGGAAATGGCATGCATCTGAAGATCATCGCTGATAATGACACCTCGGTAGTGCAGGGTATGGCGAAGCAGCCCGGTATTGATTTTGTGGGAGAGGGTGGCGGGGTAGGCGGCATCGAGGTGAGCATTATAGACATGAGCGGTCATAATCATGGCAACATTGTTCTGATGGATGAGTCGGCGGTAAGGTTCAAGCTCTATGGGGCTCCACGTCTGTGTGACATCGACAAAGCCGGCGTGCGAATCTCCCAGTGACGAGCCGTGACCGGGAAAATGCTTCAGTACGCTGATAATTCCCTGTTGTTGTTGCGCTTCCATAAGGATAGTGGCGTAATGCACTACGGTGTCCGGGTCTTGGGCATAGGCACGTTCCAGACCGACGATAACCTTGTTTTTAGGGTTTCGTGCCAAATCGACAACGGGGGCAAAATTACAGGTAATTCCATGGTCATGCAGCTCTTTGGCCATCCTGGCATAGGCTCTTTTTGCCAGAGTATCATCTGTCGCGGCGGCTAAATATGCGGCACTGGGTGTAGCGATAAAACCGTCTTCGGGTTTCATGCGGGCAACCCTGCCGCCTTCTTGATCGAGGGCAATAAGCAGTGGATTGGGTGAAATGGCTTGCAATTCGGTAGTCAAAGTACGT
>QNZR01000181.1 GCA_003978475.1 Sulfurimonas sp. | reverse complement strand
GGACTCAATTATGAGTGGCAGGTAGCAGAGAATCTGAAATTTAAACAAGATTTAAAATATCGCGGGAGCTTTGATGACTCCGAGAACTATTTTATTAATTCCAAAAGTGCGATTGAAAGTAAGCTTGGCGGACTCTTCTCTATGGGAATAAGCTATGCGGTTGACTACGCCAATCTACCGGCGGCGGGCAAAACATCGACCGATAAAACACTGCTCGCTTCATTAATTATTGACTACTAGCCTCTTTGGATGCACTGCGCAGCAGTGCAAAAGAACACAGGGCTACACCCGACGCAACCAAAAAAAGTTGCGTCGGCCATAACTCGTAGATATATCCCGCACCCAGGGCACCGAGAAATCCTCCCAGACCATAGGAGATTCCAAAAAAGAACTGTTGCGCCAGTTTTTTGTGCGCATATAATGTAAAAAGATAGCTGATAGCCGCAGAGTGAAAGAGGGCAAAACTAAGCGCATGGATGCTTTGTGATACAAAGAGCAGAGCAATATTGGTAGGAAAAAGAAACAGTAGCAGCCAGCGCAGTGCCGTAAACGCCGTAGTAAACTGTAAAATACCCAATAAATTTCTTTTGAGAAGCGCTCCTTGAAAGTAGAGCATTATAATTTCGACAATCACACCGAAACTCCAAAGATAGATGGTCATGTTGAGTGAGATACCCCGTTCGGTTTCATAAATCGTAAAAAAGTTATAGAAAGCACCAAAGCTAACTTGCATTAGCAATAAACCGCTCCAAAGCCTCCAGTATTTTACCAGAGTGAAACTATCGCCGGAAGGGGTATCGCTACGGTTAATCTGTGCCGTCTCCCGCGTGGCAATAACATAACCGAAACCTGCCGTTGCCAGAGCCATGGCGATGAGATAGAGAATGGCTGTTTGCGGGGTATTTAGAACATTCACCAGCACTAAAGAGACCAAAATGAAACCAACAGATCCAAAAAGCCGTACTTTACCGTAGCGCTCTTTTCCAATGCGTTCTAAGGCAATGACTTCAATAAACGG
Organism: Sulfurimonas sp.; assembly: GCA_003978475.1. GTDB lineage: Bacteria > Campylobacterota > Campylobacteria > Campylobacterales > Sulfurimonadaceae > QNZR01. The sequence continues at coordinate 6,253 of QNZR01000181.1, read as the reverse complement.
AAGAATCAGGCTCAATCCGATACCCAGACCGATATTGGCAGCCAAGAGTAGATAAAAAGAGTGAAGAGCCGGATAGAAGGCGAACGCACTCAGACTCATCAGAAGCAGCGCATAGTTAAAAATATGATGATTAAGCTGCACTCCTTTTATAAAGGCGAAAGGAACCAGAAAGCGTACCAGCGGTGCTGCGGCAAAGATGATACCGATTTCAGAAGGGGTGTAACCGATATTGGAGAGTACTTTAGGAAGAAAAATAATGTGTACGGCAATAATGGCAAAATAGCAAAAATAAAAAAAAGCTAAGAGTACAGGCATCAATTACGAAGTGTAAATAACGGCAGTGCGGCTGATAAGATCATGCAGGGTACGTTTATCATGACGAAACAGCCCCAGAAAAAAACCTACAAGAGTAACGGCGGAGAGAAAATATCCTAAAAAACGGACAATCAGCTGAACATACGAAGCCGGTTGAAGTGTTTTGGCATCGACGACTTTGGTGTGTGCCAGCTGTTTGCCGGGAGTTTTTCCATTGCGGTGCCATAAAAAGACATAGATGCCCATGGTCAAAATGACATGTAAAAGGGAGACAAGAGGATCAGGAGCATTGGTGATCGCGGCTTCATTGTGGGCAATCACATCGAGCGCGGTAGCACTTTTCATTTCATCGCGTCCAAAAACAATCATCATGAACAGACTGATAGGGATTCCTATCATAAAAAGATCGGTTATAAATCCCAGGGCGCGCGTCCAAAAACCGGCAAAAAGTCGTTGTGGAACCGATGCATTGGTGTCTGTTTTGGTCTGTTTTTTTTGTTTTATATTGCGCCATCTCATGGTGGCATTATACACTTTTTTGTGGGCTATTGTAAGAGGTGTTGACCGGACTGCTGTTAGCGATGTTGAAAACCATTATTTACAGACAGTTAACTAAACAACCGTATACTTTTGTTCTCTCAACCATGAATGTTGAAGAGATTCTTTTTAATCAACTCCTAGTATTCAACCGGTGGTTTTAGGCTGTAGTGTTTGAGCCTAAAGCCACCGACCTCTTTCTGTCATTATGATGATTTTACTTTCCGTGCGTGACGTTTTCTCTCTGTGGCATCAAGGTATCGTTTACGGACACGAATACTTTTAGGTGTAACCTCAAGCAACTCGTCTTCTTCAATCCACTCCAGTGCTTTTTCCAGGTTCATATCACGTGGCGGAACCAGTTTAATGGCATCATCGGCACCGCTGGAGCGAACATTGCTCTGTTGTTTTCCCTTGATAGGATTGATCTCAAGGTCATTGGAACGGCTGTGTTCACCAATAATCATGCCGGAGTAAACTTTTGTTTGCGGCTCAATAAACATCACCCCGCGATCTTGCAGATTAAAAATAGAGTAGGCCAGAGCAACGCCGGATTCCATAGAAATGAGTGCACCGTATTGGCGGCTCTCTACACTTCCGGAGTAGGGACGGAACTCCAAAAAGGAGTGGTTCATGACCCCTTCACCTCGAGTATCGGTCAAAAATTGTCCTCGAAAACCGATGAGTCCGCGTGCGGGAATCTCAAATTCGATTCGGGTAAATCCTTCACCCATCGGCAACATGGATTTCATCTCCGCTTTGCGTTTGCCCAGACGCTCAATAACCGTGCCGCTGAAATCATCAGGAGTATCAATTACCAGATGCTCAAAAGGCTCACATTTGATGCCTTCAATCTCTTTAACAATAACCTCCGGACGACTGATGCCAAATTCAAAGTCTTCACGGCGCATATTTTCTGCCAATACGGTAATCTGTAGTTCACCACGACCGGAAACTTTAAATTTTCCCTCGCCGACGACTTCGAGTTTCATGGCAACATTGGTTTGCATCTCCTGCTCCAGACGGTCTTTGAGTTTGTTGGAGGTGACGTGTTTGCCTTCGGTTCCGGCTAAAGGTGAGTCATTGACCGAAAAAACGACGGTCAGTGTCGGCTCTTCAATATGCATTGGGTCAAGCGGCATGGGATTGCTCGGATCCACGACCGAGTCACCGACATCAACGGTTTCCATTCCGGCAATAGCAACAATGTCGCCGGCTTCGGCTTCATTGATTTCCATACGGTTGAGTCCGTGAAAGCCAATGAGTTTGCTAACCTTTCCTTTGACCAGTTCACCATCGGCTTTAGCGAGCATAATCGCATCACCTTTGGCTATGGTGCCGTTGAAAATACGGGAAATACCGATTTTACCGACATAGTTGTCATAATCAAGGGTAAAGACCTGCGCCTGAAGGGCATTGTCTTTATCGCCCTCGGGAACGGGAATGCGTTCAAGAATGGTTTCAAAAAGGCACTCGAAATTATCATTGTCATCATCCATATCCAGTTTGGCGATGCCGTCGCGTGCTGCAGCGTAGACGACAGGAAAGTCCTGCTGTTCTTCACTGGCATCCATGGCGGCAAAAAGATCAAAAACTTCATCAACCACCCGATCCGGATCGGCAGAAGGCTTGTCAATTTTGTTGATGATGACAATGGGCATTTTCCCAAGTGCCAGCATTTTTTTGACAACGAATTTTGTCTGCGGCATGACCCCTTCGTAAGCATCGACCAGCAGTAGAACACCGTCGACCATTTTAAGAACACGTTCTACTTCACCGCCAAAGTCGGCGTGACCCGGAGTGTCAATAATGTTAATTTTGTAATCTTTATAGCGAATAGCCGTGTTTTTTGAAAGAATGGTAATACCACGCTCTTTTTCCAAATCGTTACTGTCCATAGCCCGTTCATCGTGATGTTCATGAGAACTGAATGTACCGGACTGCTGTAGTAAACCGTCAACTAAGGTTGTTTTACCGTGGTCAACGTGTGCGATAACGGCAATATTTCTAATCTTTTGCAAGGGAATTCCTCTGTCTCTCTATTTAAGAGCAAATATTTTTTTGGAATTTTATCTAAAACAAAGTTATATAAAGGTTATAAACCTCTTGAAGTGGCAGGGAGTATGCACAGTGTTGAGAATTTACATGTAAATGACAAAGTCAAATCTAGGTTTAAAAAGATTTTTTTTTATTATGGAATACTAATTGCTTTGACTAGTTACATGTAAAAAGAAAGGAGTTGTTGTGGTGTTACCAAAAAGTCAAAATGAAGCCGCCGGTTTTTCATTGACGCAGCTGTTACGCGGCAATGCCAAAGGGGAAGTGAATGCAAACTTTGCGCGCATACTCCAACAGCTGGGTATGGATGTTAAAGCGATGGGCAGCAACAAAGGTGCCGACTTTATTGATTTGTCATCATTGGAAGCAGTCATGCGCACGTCCCTTCAACACTCTGAAGACGAGACGTCCATAGAGGTCGATACGGAACTTCGGAAACTGTTGGAACCGCTGAATATAGACGCTTTCGATGCTGCTGATGCTACCGATGAGTTGCGTATACTTCATCCACAGTTGCGTCAAGGGTATAGTGCGGATGATCTGACACCAATTATTGCCGAAGCGAAAGCATTTTTAAAACAGCAAATCACTGATATCAGTAAAGTGCAGGGTATCATACTCGATCGTGATGCCTTGCCAAAAACACTACAGGGGCTTGCGGTGTTGGCAGAAAAAATGGGTATTGACGTTTCAAAAATGACGCTTGAGACCCTGCAAACCAAACTGCCTGATCCTAGTGTCGGTGATGACATGCTTGCCATACTGAAGCCTCGAGAAAAAAGTACCGAGTATTCGACACAGGCTTTGGTACGTTTTAAAAGTGATTATCATGAGTCCGAGGGTGGAGTTCAGAGGGTCAAAGTGCCTCAAGATACACCAGACAAACACGAGGCGCTAAAGACGCTGTTGCATGAGCCGTTGCCGCGTACCAAAGAGGTTGCTCGTCAAGAAACACTCAAAACTCCGATGATGCCTGCTAGCGAGGCAAGTACGGCTCCTTTGGGAACAAAACCTCTGGTTGCGGCTTCGCAACCGCCGACCGTACCTGCCATGCCGGCAGCGGTCTTTGATGGGCTGCATGAGAAAGTTCGTGTTGCTTCTTCTGGTAATACCGTTGATACCGATGTGTTGCGTCAACTGCATACCTCGCTTGGTGGTGATACGTCGCGATCCTCTTACGCCGATGATGTCAAATCCGAGACCAGGACACTTTCCATAGCTCCCGTACAGATTGCCGGTAAAGAGACGTTGGAGCTTAAAGTCAAAGATGCCAAGCAGATGGTGGCACACGTTGCCACGACGCTTAAAGAGGCTGTTGAAAACTATAAACCGCCCTTTACCCGCATTACCATGCAGCTTAATCCCGCAAAGCTGGGTGAGGTTGATGTGACCATGATTCAGCGTGGCAATAATGTACACATTAATATCAGCTCCAATAACAGCGCCATTGCCATTTTGGCACAGCATTCTGTAGAGCTTAAAAATCAGCTTGCCAATAACGGTTTGAGCAATGCTACCATGCAGTTCAATACCGGTGGCGGAGAACAGCAGCGACAGAGTCAGCATCAGCATAATATGATGGAGGCATATGAGAAGTATGCCAATGCCGAGGGTGATGATGCCCATGACATCATGACATCACTCGAGCTTATTGTGCCACGATATGTTTAAAAGGAATTTATTATGGAAGTAACAAACAATACCAACACGACGTCATTAACCAATGGCCCGGCAGGAACCAACCCTAACGGGGTGTTAGGAAAAGATGATTTTTTGAAACTGCTTTTGGTTCAGCTTAAATATCAGGATCCTACAGAACCGATGGACAGTGATAAGATTTTATCACAAACATCACAGTTAGCCGCATTGGAAGCTTCGACCAATACAAACAAGGCGTTGGAGGAGTTGACGGCATCATTGGGGAACAGTTTGCAGTTTAGTACGATTGCCGCTATTGGAAAAATTGCCGATACCGGCAGTAATGCCATTGTGGTTGAAGAGGGAACGGGTACGGAGTTTCAACTCTATTTTTCTCAGGATGTCAGCAGCGGTACCATCAATATACTAGATAGCAACGGAAATACGGTGGATTCCATTGCACTAAGCACTACCGATAAAGGGGTACAGGATTTTACATGGGATGGCAAGGTCAACGGTGAGCCGGTGGAAGACGGGCTGTATTATGTGACTGCAAATTATAACGATGCCTCCGGTAACAACCATGAAACACGTGTCGGTACCTATCCGATTGAGTCGGTTCGATTTGAAGAGGGGGAGGCGCTGGTTAAATTAGGCTCAAGCTACGTTCCTCTGGATTCCATTAAAGAAATTTATGAAGGCTAAGTGATGAATCAGGCATTTTATACCGGGCTTACGGGCATGAAGACCTTCCAGTACAGTCTGGATGTGACCTCCAATAATCTGGCCAATATCAATACGGTAGGATTTCGCGCCGACGCAACAGAGTTTTCGACACTGTTTGAAGAGACTCTGCACACGCAAGCCGCTTCTGTCAATGCCGTCGGTCTCGGATCACAGGTGCAAACCACGGCAATGACTCAGAGCTACGGGAGTCTGATGGGAACTGACAGTGCTACCGATCTGGCTATTGCCGGAGATGGATGGTTTGGTGTGAGTTCCGGAGCGGATACGATGTTTACCCGTGCCGGCGCCTTTACGTTTGATGCCGATCGTCATTTGGTCAGTTATGACGGTATGTACCTTCTAGGAACTCTCGGCAGCAATCTGCAAGGCAATGTGATGAGCAATATTGTTGACACCACGCCACTGGGTGCTCCCTCAGAACAGACAAAAATGACACTGCCGACCAATTTACATGTCAATGCGGAACCGACATCTTATATTAATTTTTCAGGAAATCTGACATCCAGCGAAGAGGTCATTCACCAAAGCAGCACGGTCATCTCACCTAGTGGCGAAGAGCGTTTTTTGCTTCTGGAATATACCAAAAGTGCCCAGCAACCTCAAGAGGGAATTACGTGGGATATTGTGGCGACTTTGAGCTCTAAAGACGGTGCAGATGTTTATGCAACGCAGCAGGGTACGGTACAGTTTGATGCCCGTGGTGCCATACTGGGATACACGGTGCCAAGCCTCGACAATTCCGGAGTGCCCTTAACCATGAATTTGGGAGAATCCTTTGCTGGTGTCACCTCCATCGATAATGTCAAAGTCAGCTATGACAGCGAACACGACGGTCGTGCCGCCGGTGATTTGGTGGGCTATAATATTAATGCTAACGGTGAAATGATTGCATCGTTTGATAACGGGGTCTCCAGCTCTGTCGGACGGGTCGCTCTGTTTCATTTTGGTAACGATCAGG